>CAMTPG010000173.1 GCA_947074335.1 uncultured Parabacteroides sp. | reverse complement strand
GAGATCGACACTATAGCCTACACTCTTTCCCTACACGACGCTCTTCCGATCTTGAATAGGTATTAATTCTGTAAAACTAAAAATCAATATCAGAATAATAAAATGCCAGGCTCTATTTTGTGATTCATATTTAGTATTTACTGCCGGCTTGATCATCTGCTTTTTTATTTTATATAATTTAAAAACAAATATGTGAATTTAATGTTTTGAAAAATTCTAAAATAGAAAGCATGAATCAATAAAATATAAAGAATAGGCAGATTGATATTTGATTAATAGATAAACAAATAGCGAAAATCTGATAATTACATACAGTAATTATCGGATTTTCGCTATTTCTGATTAAGAAAAATTTATCCCGGAAACCATACCTTCATCCGCCCGATGCCGCGATTAGACCAGGTATAATAGGGTATAAATGTATTAATCCGGTCACCGTTCTTTTGTCGGATGCTGATAATTCCGCCCAAAAAATCGGAGACTTGATCTACCTGATAATCATCATCGGCTGAAAAACGAATAGCATCAAAATGATCCTGATTATCAATTTCTTCGGCGCAATAAACAAATGGACCGTATTCGAGGGCGATATGCTGCTGTAAATTTTCAATTTGTGCATCGGCAATTACCCGCCGCACCTGCATGGGTAAATCGATTTCCAGAAAATCATTAGCAGACCAAATACGGTTAATTTCCAGATAACCATTATTTAAGGCGGCATCGAGTGTTTCGCCATTAATGGCAACAGAATAATTTGCAGTTTTATCGTCTGCATATTGATATAATGATCCCGGCACAGTTTCATTTAATGCCCAGCCCGGAATGCGGATTTTTAATGTAAAATCGCCGGATTGGGCGGGATTGATATCCATTCGTATTTTGCTATCCAGCGGATAATTTGTGGTCTGACTGATTTGAACTTCCTGTTCAGGCAAAGCTATGCGGGCTTCATTGCCCATAAACAGATTTACATACAGATTATTTCCTTCGGTGGCATAAATAAGATTGGGCACATAAGGAATAAAACGGATCAGATTTGTGGGACAGCAGGAGCAATCAAACCAGGCCTCGCGGGTGAGAGCTCCTTTGTTAAATCCGAATTTACCATCCGATTCGAGCGGGTTGGGGTAAAAGAAATGCGTGCCATCCAGCGATATTCCGGCAATCACGCCATTATATAGTGTGCGCTCAATAATGTCGTAATATTTGGCATCGCCGGTCATTCTGAATAATCGTTCGTTCCAGTAAACACTGCCTATGGAGGCACAGGTTTCGCTATAAGCCGTGAGATTAGGCAATTCAAAGTTGTCGCCAAACTCTTCATTATGATGTCTGGCGCCGATGCCGCCGGTCAGATACATCTTCTTTTCGGTCATATTATGCCATAATGTATGAACCGCTTCCAGATAATCCGAATCCTTGTAAATAGCGGCTATATCCGTCATGCCCGCATACATATAAACGGCCCGGACAGCATGCCCTACAGCCTCTTTTTGTGCCAGTACCGGCAAATGATCCTGAATATTTGAAGCGCCCCAGATTTCTCGTTTGGTAGCATCGCCGCGCAGATCCAAAAATTTCTTTGCCAGTTGCAGGTACTCGGCTTTCCCGGTGATATGATATAGTTTGATTAAACCGGTTTCGGCAATCTGATGACCGGGAACAGCATTGTATGCATTTGTGCCAAAAACATCAACCAGTAAATCGGCATTTCTGAGGGCAATATTTAGTAATTCATCTTTTCCGGTTGCCCAATGATAGGCTGCGGCGGCTTCGAAAAGATGTCCGCTGTTATAGAGCTCGTGACTGATTTCAAGATGACTCCAGCGCGGTCCGCCCGGCACCCAGTCGGATGTGGGATGCTCCGGATCAATTGTGCGCCAGGTGGTTATGTACCCGTCCGGTTCCTGTCCTCTGGCAATAATCGTAATAATGGAATCACTGTATTGTTCAAGCGCCGGATTCGGATTATTAATCAGCGAATAAGCCACACCTTCCAGTATCTTATATACATCCGTATCATCAAAAGGCATTTTTCCGCGTGCTTCGCCGGGAATACCCTGCATAACATTTTCGGCAATCAGAAAATTATCCATTCTTCCTTCGCTTTCGCATTTATCGAAAGCATGGGCAATCACTTCATTCTGGATCAGCTGAATGCGCGGAAGCCAGAAATTATCGGTTAGTTTTACCTGATTTAATTTAACATCCCGGATCGGATAACCGGTTTCCGTGATGGCAGTTTGTTCTGTATGGCATCCTGAAAATAAAAGAAGGCAAGAGAGCCAGACTACGTTTTTCATAAAGATAAAAGTATTAAAGTGAATGTGATTAAATGCTGATAATTAGTAAGTGTACAAATATACAATAAATACTGAAGTATGATCTATAATCTGTAATATGTATACATGAATCCGTGATTTGTTTAAATGTACCTTTCAAGTTATAGCTTAGTTTTGTATAACTAATTAATTATAAAATAATAACACAATGAAATCTATCCGATTAAATAATGGCGTGGAAATGCCGCTGCTGGGTTTTGGTGTTTATCAGATTACCGATGAGGCGGAATGCGAACAGGCCGTTTACGATGCCATCCAAACCGGTTATCGTTTAATAGATACCGCATCGGCTTATATGAATGAGGCGGCCGTAGGTCGCGCCATCCGCAAAAGCGGTGTTCCGCGCGAATCGCTGTTTATTACTACAAAACTCTGGATTCAGGATGCCGGATACGAACCGACAAAAAAGGCCTTTCAGAAATCGCTGGATCGGTTGGGGCTCGACTATCTGGATTTATACCTGATTCATCAACCTTGCGGCGATGTATATGGTTCGTGGCGTGCCATGGAAGAGCTATACGAAGCCGGAAAGATCCGGGCCATCGGTATCAGTAATTTTCAGCCCGATCGCGTAACGGATCTGATTTGTAATAATAAAATCATTCCGGTTGTCAACCAAATTGAAACTCATCCCTTTTGTCAGCAAACAGAAACACAGCAGTTTCTGAAGGCCAATCAGATTCAGATAGAATCGTGGGGACCGTTTGCAGAAGGAAAGAATAATATTTTCGGAAACGAAGTGCTAACCGCAATTGCCGGGAAGCATCAGAAAACGGTTGCGCAGGTTATTTTGCGCTGGCTGCTACAACGCGAAGTGGTTGCTATTCCGAAGTCTGTTCGCAAAGCACGCATTGAAGAGAATTTCGATATATTCGATTTTGAATTATCGGCAGAAGATATGGAAACCATTGCGACTCTGGATACACATCAAAGTGTGTTTTTAGATCACCGGAGTCCCGAAATGGTGAAGTGGCTCAACGAGGTAAAGTTTGATATTTAGTAGTAGTTTAGTTGTTTTATTCCGGTCTGATTTCTGCCAAATTGTCATGATATGTAAAGGCTTGAAATTCAGACCGGATTTTTCATGCTTATGGAATTTGAATTACACTGCAATGAAATTTGAATTTCACTGCAGTGTAATAATTTATTCTTTACAGTGCGATTTTTTTGATAATTTGTAACTGACGAAATGGCATGAAAATAAGGAGATCAGTATCATTATAATCTTTCTCCAAACAAGCTGTTATAAATCAAATTTGTGATATGATTATTTGGTATTGATTTCAGTATAAATGTTTAATTAGCTCTCTTTCTAACTGATTCGTCAATCAAGAAATGATTTTAGTTTATTCCAGCCTGCCTATACCTTTACGATAGGCAATTTCGCTGAGCCAATAAGCGGATTTTGCTTCGACATAATCACTTTTTGCTTCCTGCAACATGGCTTCAGCTTCCAGATAATCGGTCAGTGTACAAAATCCCAGTTCAAAATTATCTTTGCGGATACGACTGTTTTCTTGAGCCACCTCAATAGATGAACGCGTAAGTTCAACACGCAGAAAAGCTTCTTCCCAGTCATTGAAAGCTTTCGCTATTTCGAGTTGCATTAACTCTTCGGCTTCAGTTTTCTTTATCTCTACAATCTGTTTCTCCATTTTTGCTGCACGTATTTTATTACGAGTTTCACCCCAGGTAACTAAAGGCACTGATACGGTAACAGATGCCGAAAATCCACCTTTATTATCCATGGCATTACCACCTACTGTGATGCCACCCATATAATTGTATCCGCCCATCAATCCGATTTGAGGCAGAAATTCACTTCGGGCCAATTTGATTTTTTCTTCCATAATCATGACCTGTTCGTTTAACATGGCTATTTCGGCGCGTTGTTCAATATCATGACCGGCATAAACGGGTTTATTTAATAAAGGGTCAATATCGGTAACAGGATCGATGATCGAAAAAAGCGGTAATCCGGTAATATGACATAAATTCATTTGTGCCAGTCTGATCCCGTTTTGGGCTTTTAAAACCATAAGTTTCGCTTCGTTTAATTTGCTTTGAGCCTGCAAAATGGTTGAAGAGATAATCATACCTGCATCGGCCGAATGTTGCACATTTTTTACTGCTTCTACGAGTGCTTCCTGATAGGCCTGCGCTACCTGATGCAACTCGAGTACTTTTACAAGTTCCCAAAATGCAGCATCGGATGAGGCTATGATATCATCGTGTGTTTTTCGCAAATTATGACTGGAAATCGTTTCGCCCAATGCCGCCATTTTGTTTGCAGAGCGGATTTTGCCACCGGTATACAGTGGTTGACGAACAGAAATCATTCCCATATATGTATTATTAAAATTGATTCCCAATTTACTGTCGGGCATATATGCATATTGATTAAACAACGGACTCCCATCAGATCCGATTAAAGGCTCACCTGATGCATTTAATAACAGATTTGGAACTAATGATCCGTCAGCCGAAGGAACATAGGTTGGCAGATAGCCTCCCGGAATTGTGAAATTCAATTTCCGGTTAGTTATCAGATAACCGCCATCAAGCGAGATCTTAGGGAAATATCCTGAATGATAAGCGGCTTTGTCGAATCTTGTTTTTTCGTTTTCATAACGAGCCGCGATCATGGATTTATTATTTACCACAGCCAGTTCGCGACAGTCAATAATAGATAATTGTTGAGCCATCATCATTTGCAAAGACGCAAAAATTATTGATAATGTAATTATTATTTTCTTCATTTTTTATCTGCTCTGATTTTGAATAATAAGGAATAAAAAAGCGGAATAACAATTAAAGTAATGATTGTCCCTACAAATAAACCGCCCATAATTGTTACAGCCATAGAACCAAACATATCATCACCAACCAGCGGAATCATTCCCAATATAGTTGTAAATGATGCCATAATAACAGGGCGAAATCGTAAGATAGATGCATCAATTAAAGCCTGAAAAGGATCGGTTCCTTTTTCTATCAATAATGTAATTTCATCGATTAGCACAACACCGTTTTTTATCATCATGCCAATAAGACCTAAGGTTCCTACAATGGCAACAAATCCAAATTCCTTCCCGCTGATCAGCATCGCCGAAACGATTCCGATAAAGGCAAGTGGCAGACATAAAATAATGATAAGCGGTTTTTTATAATCTTTAAATAAAGCAATCAAAATGCCGATCATTAATACAATAGCCAGTGGTACATTGGCAAACAGATATTTTTGAGCTTCCGAACTTGCTTCATATTCTCCCTGCCAGGTCATTGTATATCCGTCGGGTAAATCAATCTGATTGATTTCGGGAACCAGACGCTGACGGAGCTGCTCGGCTGTAACTTGCTCTGTTGTATTGCATTGTGCCTTGATTGCCCGATTTCCGTTATATCGTCTTACCACCGGTTCTTTCCAATTTATAAGAATCTGATCATTAATCTGATGTATCGGAACCGTGGCCGTAAGCTCTTCAATCACATCTCCTTTATCTTTTAATCCTAAATAAATATCCCGGAATGTTTCTTCATTTAAAGCATCTATATTGGGTATAATACGCCAAACGGCATTATTTCCCAATTCAGCTCCTGTTGTTTTTAAAATGATCGGGATGCGATGCTTACCATCGTAAAATACGGATACCGGAATTCCATCGGTTGCCGCCAGTAATGAAAGTCCTACTTCAGTACGTGATAAAGCCGATTGTGCAGCACGTTCATGATTATAATTTACATAAAGTG
>CAMTPG010000172.1 GCA_947074335.1 uncultured Parabacteroides sp. | reverse complement strand
CAACTGGCAGGCTCCGCTTGTTTTTGCACTGGCCTGGTTTATACAATAATACTGATAAAACAACATAATCATTCGGGATCAAATTGTTTCAATCTGAAAATCCCGAATGATGCATTTTTATTTATACTTATATTCAAAATTTCCGTCTTCAACTATCGAAAAAACGATTTGTAGCAAAATCTCCGCTTTTAAGATTCTTTTCTTTATTACTTTATTTAAGCAAAACAACCTGAAAATTGATTTAAACTGCTAAATGTTAATTTATATTGAACAATTGGGCATAGTTATTTGTAATATATAAGATATTTATTCATCTTTTTCTGCCATTACATAGCTATAAACATGGAATTAACTACATTAAATGAAGCTCTTGTAGATGATTTAAACAAGATTTTCAGGAAACATCAAATTAAATCGGATGAGTTGCAACGCGAAATATTTAGCAGAGATGCATCTTATTTTAATCTTTCGCCGCAAGTTGTAGTTCAACCCGAATCAGTAGATCAGGTAATTGATCTGATTAAATTATTGCCGAAACACAATCAGCATGTTACTTTCAGATCCGGTGGCACATCACTATCAGGACAATCGGTTGGCGATGGCATTATCTGTGATTTGCGTACGGCATGGAAAGGTTTCGAAATACGCGACCGCGGACAACGCATCTGGTTCGAACCGGGTTTAACCTGCCAGCAGGTAAATCAAATTCTGGAAAGTTATAAATATCGTTTAGGGCCGGACCCGGCTTCACATCGTGCCGCTATGATGGGCGGAATTCTGGCTAATAACAGTAGTGGCATGCAGGCGGGTACACGGTTTAACTCTTATCAGATGATTACGGCGATAGAGTTTGTACTGGCTAATGGGCATCATTATGTTTCTGACAATATTAATGACCGGAAACGCTTTGAACAGGATGAAAAAGAGATCTGCCGCGGATTAATGGAGATCAGAAATAAGATTATCAATAACCCTGAAATCAAACAGCGCATTGTAGAAAAATACAAGATAAAGAATGTAACGGGATACGGCATGAATTCGTTTGTGGATTATGATAATCCGATGGATATTCTGGCGCATCTGCTGATTGGTTCGGAAGGCACACTGGCATTTATTGTTTCTGCCGAACAAAATACACTGCCGCTTTACAATTACTATACCAGCTCCATGTTCTACTTCAAAGATGTAACGCTTGCTGCGGCAGCCGTTCCGTCGCTGGCTTCAACACCGGCACTTTCGGTAGAAATGATGGATTTTGCTTCCCTGCAAAGTGTGGTAGGTAATCCGATGGCGTTGCCCGAACTGGCCGGTTTACCACTCAATTCTACGGCATTACTGGTAGATTTCGGAGCCAATACGCAGGAAGAGCTCAACGATATAATCGGCAGTAACAGCGATATGATTAAAAAGCTCGATGGTATGTTTATGATGGATCCGTTTACACGCACTGTCGAAGATCGCGCAAAATTCTGGAAAATACGCGACGGCATTTTTCCCTGTGTTGCCGGAGCACGCATTCCGGGCGATACAGTGATTCTGGAAGATGTGGTTGCGCCTGTTGATCATCTTTATGATTTGGTGAGCGGTATTCAGAATCTGTTTGGTAAATACAATTATAAAGGATCGATATTCGGACATGCACGCGACGGCGATTTGCATCCGCTGGTTACTTCGGGCATGCAGGATGCGCAACATATTGAGCATTTTGGTAATTTCATGGAAGAGTTTGTCAGTCTGGTGCTTTCGCTCAATGGCTCACTGAAAGGCGAACATGGCACGGGGCGTGCAGTTGCTCCTTTTGTAGAACGCGAATGGGGACCGGAAATTTATGCACTGATGCGTGATGTTAAGACGTTACTGGATCCCGAAAACCGGTTAAATCCGGATGTAATAATCAGCAGTAATCCAAGATCGCATTTGGAAAATGTTAAAGAAATGACACTCTTTGGCGAAGATTTCCATTATCAGAAAGCCGATAAATGCATTGAATGCGGTTTCTGCGAGCATGTTTGTCCGTCGCGTTATCTTTCGTTCACACCGAGACATCGTATTCAGGCTCGTCGTGTAATCAAAGCAACAAAAGGCACACCGCTCTCGGCAAAATTAGAGAAAGAATATGTTTATCCGGGTCGCGATACCTGTGCTGCCGACGGTATGTGCCGTGAACTTTGTCCGATGCAAATCAATGTTGCCGATCTGACCGACGAGATTCGTTTCCAAACCTTGCCGGATGCCATGCGCAGCACACTGACACGCGCCGCCAACGATTTTAAAGGAACCGAAAAACTGATAACCAACACCTTGAAACTGGCTATCGATTCCAGCCATTATATCACTTCACGTCCGCTGGAATGGGCCTTATCACTGGCTCACGATTTTACCGGACAGGTGCCTCACTGGTCGGATAATTTCACAAAACCGCCACGCTTCAAACCAATCACGGCGCAAAATCCGGAATATATCTATTTCCCGGCCTGTGTAACGCGTATTTTCGGACCTAAAGATCCGAAATCGGAAAGTTTAATGGATATAATGATTCTGCTGGCGCGAAAAGCCGGCATATGTATGACGCTTCCCGAAGATGCACAGGGTTTATGCTGTTCGCAAATCTGGCAGCATAAAGGCGATTTCGAAGGCGAGCGCATCATGGCCAATAAAGTGATAGAACATTTCTGGATCTGGTCGGCCGGCGGCAAAATCCCGATCATTTGTGATACCACATCCTGTACACATACGATGGTAAATCATCTGATTAACGAAGAGGGAGATACCAAACTTACTGCCGAAAATGTGGATCATTATAAACAAATAAAAATTATCGATGTAACCGAATGGCTTTGTGATGTGGTTTTACCGAAGCTTACTATTAAAAATAAAAAAGAGCGTGTATTGCTTCATCCTACCTGTGCCTGCGAAGAGATGGGATTAACGCCTAAAATGAAAAAGGTGGCCGAAGCCTGTGCCAACAAAGTGGTAATTCCGGAATACTGGGGTTGTTGCGGAGCATCGGGCGACCGGAGTTTTCTGTATCCCGAACTGGGCGAAACCGCAACTAAATATGAACGGATAGAGCTGGCTGGTCAGCAATTTGACGGGCGATACTCGCTGGCCAGAACCTGTGAGATCAATCTCGAAAATAATTTATCTCATCCGTTTGAACCTTTGGCTTTTCTGGTTTGGGACGCCGTAAAATAAAATTTCATGAATCATTAAATAGTATACATTATGGCTGAACAAATTTCTAATCAAAAAGTAATGGATCCCAGCACCTTTGGCTTATGGGGTTTTGCTTTTGCAACCCTTTTAGGCAATATTTCGGCCCTGGGGGCTTTTGGCGAAAGCAGTATGTTAATTAACAATGGTATATTTTTAGGGGGTGTGGCACAGTTTGTTACCGGTATGTTGTGTGCACGCCGCAATAATCTGGCCGGTCTGGTTACTTTCGGCTTTTTCGGTTTATTCTGGATGATTGCCGGTTTCGAAGGACTGATGGGTGCACTGGGTATTAGTCATCCGGCCGGCGGCGGCGCCATGGGTGCCTATTTTGCGGCCTGGACTTTATTCTGTATCATGCTGACCTGGGGAGCAAAAGGGAAAACCTTACTTTTCTGGACTTTGATATTTGTAGATTTATTGCTTTTCTTTAATATGCTCGGAGCCTGGATCGGATCTGCTGCATTGAGCGATTTAGGAGCCTGCTTCGGTATAATCAGTGCTTTGATGGCCATTATACTGGGCTTCCAGGGATATCTTGATTTCTGTTTAAAAAAAGAATGATTTCTTAATGTATAATATCAGCTAATCAGAGCAATAAAAGGATAGAATAAAATCAGTAATTTTCTCCTCTTTTATTGCTTTGATTAATTAGAAGACAACAACACTGTCATTCTGTCAGCAATATTGTCTTCTAATTTATCAGCTGTGAATAATAGCGGCAAAAACCACATCGCCATCCAATTTCATTTTCATGGTGATGAAAAAAAATCGGATGGCGATGAAATTTAAAATGCCTTGTTATGCATTATTTATACCGATTTTATTGACTGACAAAATTACAGAACCGGCAAGAGCGGAAATAACATCGTTAAAGCTTTCTATTCCTTTTTTAAGAAGAATAAACAAAAGCTTTTTTCGAGATGTTACTCTAAATAAAAGGTAAGAAAAAATGGAGGCATTTCACGATATTTGGCGTTATCTTTTTCTGATTGTCGGAGGAGCCGGCGCAGGATTTATCAATGTTATGGCCGGCGGTGGATCGCTGATTACTTTGCCTGTTCTGATGGGCGTTGATCTTCCTACAAATATAGCAAACGGAACCAATCGTGTTTCTGTTTTTATGCAGGATATCTCGGCCACCTACAAATTTGCAAAGAAAAAACGATTACAGTTTAAAACAGCCTGGATTCTGGCTGTGCCAACCATGATCGGGAATATTATCGGGGCTTTATTTGCATCGCATATCAGTTCCGTGGTATTGAATTTTATGATTTTGGGCATGCTGATTTTGATGTTTTTCTATGTTATGTTTCGGAAAACAACAAATAAGACAGTCGAAATAGATAAAGACGGAGCACCCGAATTGCCCGATTTTTCAAAACGAATCAATGTAGTGACATTGATTATTTTCTTCATCATCGGATTATATGCCGGATTTATTCAGGCCGGAGCTGCACTGCTTTGGTTTATGGCGATCAGCTGGCGACTAAAAACCGATACGGTAAGTGCCGATGCCATCCGCATTTTTCTGAGTTTGTTGATGGTCCCGGTTTCGATGACCATATTTGCGCTGCATCACCAGGTTTCGTTTATTGACGGTGTGATTACGGGCTGCGGCGGATTTTTCGGCGGATGGCTGGGTGCAAAAGTGGTAATGAAACTCAGCGAACGGATTATTCGTACCGTAATGCTGATTGTTTTGGCCGTTTGTGCTATTTATGTTTGTTTGTTTAAAGTAATTCATATATAAAATAATAACGGGCGGATAAACCATTCTGCCTCCATAACAACCAATAGATATGAAATTAGGCTATTTTGTTCCCTGTTACATTGATGCCCTGGCGCCTCATGTAGCAAAATCGACCTACAATCTGTTGCAACGATTCGTTCCGGATGTGGAATTTATCGAAAAGGCGACTTGTTGTGCGCTCCCGATGACTGATATGGGTTATCAGGACAAAGCCTGTAAGCTTGAAGAAAAGCTGATTCCTCTGTTACAGGATTACGATCATATCGTTATGCCGTCGGGCATTTGTACCGATCAGTTCCGCGATCATTTTGATGCGATTGAACAAACACCCGAAGTAACTAAAATCCGTGAATCTGTGTATGATGTCGTTGAATTTTTGCATGACGTGCTGAAAGTAGACGGTTTTCCGTGGGCACGATTCCCGCACCGTGTGGCTTTACATAACGGCTGTCATTCATTGCGTTATCTGCATCATGCCCGGCCTACAGAGCTTATGACTCACGATTATTCGAAAACGGAAGATCTGCTTAAAATGGTAGACGGTCTCGAAGTGGTTTACGCCGAACGCAAAGACGAATGTTGTGGTTTTGGCGGCACTTTTGCCATTTGGGATGTGGATACATCCGGACAAATGGGACTGGATAAAGTGCGTGATTATGAACGACAGAGTGCGATGTATGTTGTTTCTGCCGATTTCTCCTGTTTGTTACACCAACAATCCATTGCCGATAAGTTTGGTATAAATCTGAAGGCCTATTATATTTCTGAAATTCTTAATGGAGATGTATAATTATGAAACAGGTAAATCAAGTAAAAAAAGGAGCTGAATTTCTTGCCGATAAAGCGCACTGGACAAGCCATGATAAATGTTTATGGGGCGCACGCATGCGTCGTGATCAGGTGGCACAGGCCATTCCCGAATGGGAACATATGCGCGCCGAAATTTCGAACATTAAGAAACATACACTTTCTAATCTGGATGTTTATCTGGAAGAATTCGAAAAAAATGCAACGGCAAACGGCATCCATGTTCACTGGGCAAAAGATGCAGACGAACATAATAATATCGTATACGAAATATTTAAAGCGCACAATGTTAAAATCGTTACCAAAGGCAAATCCATGCTGATGGACGA
>CAMTPG010000171.1 GCA_947074335.1 uncultured Parabacteroides sp. | reverse complement strand
ATGTCTGTGTGATTTGGAATAACAACAGTGATGTTATTTTTCTCAAGACGCGTGTTGTTGATTGTGTTTTCGCAGCCGAATCCACTGCCTATCAATTCGTTAATGATGGCTTTTTTGGTTGTTTCAATTTCTTTAATGATGTTTCTCATAACGTTAAGCGTTTTTTAAGAGGTTTTTCCCTTTCGAAAGGTTTTTCCTGTATACTTGTTTGTTATCGCCCTCAAGATACAAATAATTTCGAAAACAACAAAATTTGCAAGAAAAAACCGCTGTAAAATGGTTTACAACGGCTCTTTTTCTGTCTATTTGATAAATTCGGCTATAAATTTGCTGAGTTTGGTTTTAATTTCTTCCGGCGTAATGTCGAGTATTTTCATGCGCTCGGTGCCCAACTCTTTGTGATCTTTCGAAAAGAGTGAAATCAGGATTTTCGAATCTTCGCCGCCTGTTTTGGGAACCATAAATACCAAAATGTATTTATCGGCGGTGTGGATCAGTTTGTCATAATCCTTTTCTACTAATTCCTGATCAACCGGCAGGGCGGCTTTTATAGCTTCGCAGGCTTTTCGTCTGAGCTCTTCGTATTTTATCATACAATTAAAGATTAATAAATGAATACTGTTTATTGAATAAACAATCGAAAATGAAAAATGATTTCAGAATAGGGCGATTATCTGCTTTTTCAGAGAGATGTTTTTCTATGCTGAAGTGTGCTTTCGGGCTTATCCGTCTGTGCTCACGTTTATCGGGCCGGATTGTGTGAACCGGGGTGATAGTTTGAACAAGTATAAAACAGACCGGCGCACTTCGAAAAAAGAAAGGCGCCAATCCGGAAGAATGGCGCCCGCTGTACATTATATATATTGTGTATATTAAAGATACAATGTCCGGCTTTTCTCGTTATTATTTAATGTGAGGGTTCAATTCGTTCCATTTATTGATAGGAGGAATGGTGCCCATTTCAATCACTTCGTCGCGCAGTTTGCAAAGGTGACCGTAGCTTTGTTCGAGTTCGGCAATTTCTTCGGGTGTGCCTTTTATTTCTTTATAGAATACGCCGTCTTTGGTGATTTCGGTTTCCATGGCCATCATTACATGATCGAATTTGTCAGTATGCACATAGCATCCTGCCGGCCAGCCAAAAGCCTGTCCGCCCATAGCCGCGCGTATCATTTCGATAGAAAGATAAGAGGGACTTTGGAATGAAGAGCGTCCGCGCAGTTCGATGATGCGTTTACCACCCTGAATTACATCCTGTTTGATTTGTGCCCATTGTTCGTCGGTTAGTTTCGGAGATCCGATTAATTTAGTAAGCGGTTCGCCGGCTACCGTAGCGGTAGAAGCAAAAACTGCCATCTGTTCGCCATGTCCGCCATAAGTACGGCAATTGCGTACTTCGTACTGACGTACATTAAAATGTTTGGCCAGAGCACATTGCAAACGTGTACTGTCTAATGCAGCCAGTGTGGTAACCTGCGAAGGTTTCAGTCCTGAATAAAGCAAAGTAATCAAACCGGTGATATCGGCAGGATTAAAAATAACCACTACATGTTTTACATCGGGGCAGTTGGCACGGATGGCTTTGCCAAATTCGGCAGCGATTTCGGCGTTGCCTTTCAGCAAATCTTCGCGGGTCATGCCGGCTTTACGGGCCGCGCCACCTGAAGAAACTACATATTTAGCTCCTTTTAATGCTTCGGCAATATCAGTTGTATAAGTAATGTGAGCATATTCAAAACCGGATTGCACCATTTCGGCAGCTACACCTTCCAGGCTTGGCTCGAATGGATCGTATAAACAGATTTCACTACTCAGATTCATCATCAACGCTGTTTGAGCCATGTTCGAACCAATCATACCTGCTGCACCTACAATAGTAAGTTTTTCGTCTGTCAAGAATTTCATATTTGTATATCTATTTAGATTGTTAATACGACGGATGGTCGCCTTTTTATTCACTATTTTAATAACAGTCTATTGTTTAAATGGTTTGCTTTTGCATCTAAAATTAAAATGAAAAAACATTAGCATTGTATAATCTGCAAATTGACGAATTGAAACGGAATAAACTGCAATTTATAATCTTTTAAACTCTTTTGCTTTCAAGGCCGCCGATTGGGCTCTATCTTTGCAGTATGAAAGAAAATCAATATAAGCTTTCTGACTGGTTACCCACAACCAAAAAAGAGGTGGAAGCGCGCGGATGGGATTATCTGGATGTTATCTTATTCAGTGGTGATGCTTATGTGGATCATCCTTCGTTCGGTGCTGCTGTGGTAGGTCGTTATCTGGAATCGATGGGATTGCGCGTGGCCATTGTGCCGCAACCCGACTGGCGGGGTGATTATCGCGATTTTAAGAAACTGGGTGTGCCGCGTCTTTTCTTTGCTGTTTCGGCCGGTGCAATGGATTCGATGATAAATCATTATACGGCCAATAAACGTTTGCGCAGTGATGATGCTTATACGCCTGATCGCCGTGCCGGTATGCGTCCGGACTATCCAAGCATTGTTTATACAAAAATATTGAAAGAATTATATCCCGATGTGCCTGTTGTATTGGGCGGCATCGAGGCTTCTTTGCGACGACTGACGCATTATGATTACTGGCAGGATAAACTGCTGCCCGGTATTCTGATCGACAGTCATGCCGATTTGTTGATTTACGGCATGGGCGAGTTGCCTTTGCGTCAGCTGGTTACCGAGCTGCGTGCCGGCAAACCGTTTCATGAGATTCATGATATCCCGCAGACGGCTTATCTTGCCGGACCGGTTACACCGGAAAAGGAGGATATTCAGCTTTTTTCGCACGAAGAATGTTTGCGTGATAAACTGAAACAGGCCAAAAATTTCCGGCATATCGAAGAGGAATCCAATCGTTATCATGCGGCGCGCATATTGCAAAAAGTCGGTAAACAGACTATTGTGGTAAATCCGCCTTACCCGCCTATGACCGAATCGGAAATTGATGCCTCTTTCGATTTGCCTTATACCCGTTTGCCGCATCCTAAATATAAAGGGAAAGTAATTCCGGCTTTCGAAATGATAAAATTCTCGGTGAATGCGCATCGCGGCTGCTTTGGCGGATGTGCTTTTTGTACCATTTCGGCTCATCAGGGCAAATTTATAGCTTCGCGAAGCAAAGAATCTATTTTGAAAGAGATACGATCGATCACACAAATGCCCGATTTTAAAGGGAATTTAAGTGATTTGGGTGGTCCTTCGGCCAATATGTACCGCATGCGCGGAAAAGATCAGAGCATCTGTGCGCAATGTAAAAAGCCCAGTTGCATTTCGCCGGTTGTCTGCAAAAATCTGAATGCCGATCATGCACCGTTACTGGATTTATATCAGGAAGTAGAGAAGCTGCCCGGCATTAAGCGAACATTCATCGGCAGCGGCGTGCGTTATGATTTGTTGTTGCACCGGTATGCAGATGAATCCTGTAATAAATCGGCACAGACTTATATGGAAGAGCTGATTAAGAAGCATGTGTCCGGCCGACTGAAAGTGGCACCCGAACATACAGAAGAGTCGGTATTGAAGATGATGCGCAAACCTTCGTTTGAACAGTTCGGTCAGTTTAAAAAGATATTCGACCGGATAAATAAGTCGAATGGCATGAACCAGCAACTTATTCCCTATTTTATTTCCAGTCATCCGGGCTGTACCGAAGCCGATATGGCCGAACTGGCCGTTCATACCAAACAAATGCATTTCCAGTTGGAGCAGATACAAGATTTTACACCTACACCCATGACACTGGCTACCGAAATGTATTATACCGGTTATCATCCTTATACACTCGAAAAAGTATATACAGCACGTACCAAAGAGCAAAAACTGGCTCAGCGTCAGTTCTTTTTCTGGTATAAACCCGAATATCGTAAAAAGATAACCCAGGCTTTGCAGAAAATTCAGCGCAATGATCTGGTGGGCAAACTTTTTGGTCGGAAATTCTGATTTACAACAAACACATATTTCTGAATCCCGTTTTTTATCGTTACGATATGAAACGGGATTTATTGTATTATTTAAAGATCAGTTGTGGGACTGTCTTATTGATTGAATTTAAAGATTCAATTTGCTATAAATAATACATTTTAAGCGGGATATTCTATAGTCCGTGTTTTGTTTTAGTTTGGTTTTTATTTTGATTATTATGTTTGTTGTAAACTTTTTTAAAGCATTATTTCCGAAAAATAAAATAATTATTCACATTTTTATTCAATAATTAAATCAATTGTTCTATTTTTGTATCCGAATTGAGAGGTTTAGGAGCGAATGTAATGTAAACCTGCTTTATCTGAATAAGTTAATCGATAATAATAAATAATTATAAGTCATTTATTTTCTATGAAACAGTTGAATTTAATCACATTTCTGTGTTTATTTATTCCTTTTACCTTTATCTCCTGCAGCAGTGAGAAAAAGAATGAACTGATTTTAATTGATATTACTCACCTGTATGGTTCCTGGATGGAACTGGATGGTGATACCAATCAACCTTTCGAAAATGAAATCATCTATTTCTTTAATAGAGATAATAGTTGCGTAATTTATACCTACGAGCATGCTGATAATAAAGTTACACCGGTTTTAACACATGCCTCTTTCAGATTAAATTCGGATAAAGATATGATTACTATTTATCTAAGCACGAATGATGTGAAAGAGTTTTATATCAACGAGCTCAATGATAAAAAGATGAAATGGACGAGAACCACAACCTATGGTCCGATTTTATCTTCAGAACGAAAAGTGGTGAATTTTATGAAAGCTCCGGATAGCCTGGTGGGTATACTTTAATAGCATGATTTTTTGTATGTCTGTTTTTAATCAGACTGCATTTCTTGGAAATCAATTGTTTTTCTGATTGAGTTCAGAAAAAAAAATAAACAGACAGCATAAATATGCTACAACAAAAAAGGATATGTCGTAAAGCTGACATATCCTTTTTTATTATCGGTTCGAACCAGTTTATGCTTTTACGGCAATCACTTCAATTTCTACCAAACCATTTTTGGGTAAAGTTTTTACGGCAACAGCCGAACGGGCAGGGAAGGTGCCTTCAAACTGTGTGGTATAAACGGCATTCATGGCTGCGAAATCAGCCATATCTGCCAGGAATACAGTTGTTTTAACCACGTCGTTGATAGTAAGACCGGCTTCAGCCAAAATGGCGTGTACATTTTTAAAAGCCTGCATGGTTTGTTCGGTTACACCGCCTTCTACAAATTCGCCTGTGGCAGGATCCAGACCCAGCTGACCTGAAGCGAAAAGCATATTTCCGGCCTGAACAGCCTGACTGTAAGGGCCGATTGCGGCCGGTGCATTTGTTGTTGCAATTACCTTTTTCATTATTTCTTTATTTAATGGATAGATTAAATTTGTTTCTTCATGCGTTGACGAACCACTTCGTAAACCAGAATTGAAGTGGCAACCGATACATTCAGGGAGCCGATCGTGCCAAATTGCGGAATCTTAATCATGTTGTCGCAAATCCGCAGATTTTCGCTGGATACGCCTGTATCTTCGGCACCCATCACAATGGCAACCGGTCCTTCGTAAGCAATATCGGTGTAATTATCTACAGCCTTTTCGCTGGCAGCATATACTTTAACACCACTGGCCTGCAGGAAACGAATGGCCTGATTGATGCTTTTCTCTTTACAAACGGGTAATACATGTAAAGCGCCGGCCGATGTTTTCATGGCATCCGCATTCACGGTAACGCTGCCTTTCGACGGAATTACGATGGCATCTACACCTGCACATTCACAGCTGCGGGCAATGGCTCCGAAATTACGTACATCGGTTATTCCGTCCAGTAAAACAATGAACGGATCTTTGCCCTGTTCGTAAACAAATGGAATGATATCTTCCAGTCGCTGATAAGTTACAGCGGGAATAAAAGCAATCACACCCTGATGATTTTTGCGTGTAAACCGATCCAGGCGTTCGGCAGGAACACGCTGTACAGGGATATCACGTCCTTTAAGGACATCGAAAAGTTCACGAACCAGCTCGCCCTGCAAGTCGCGTTTTACCAAAATTTTATCAATCTCTTTGTCGGCCTGAACGGCTTCGATAACGGCACGGAT
>CAMTPG010000170.1 GCA_947074335.1 uncultured Parabacteroides sp. | reverse complement strand
GTTCCGGTACCGAAAACCGTACCGAAAATCAGCGGATTTAATCGCTGAGTGGCATCAAAGACCAGCATATTATTGGTTTGTACATCCACATTGAAACTGGCATCACGAAAATGCTGATGATTCACTGTAAGGTTAACCCGTCCCGAATTACCAAATTTATCATGAACCCGGATGTTTCGTCCGAAAATACCATCTTGTCGAAGATGTACCGAATCCGAGAAAGTATAATAGGTATTTAGATACTCTATACCGAGTCCGCCGTCCTGCACAAATGCATCACCTTCCACATTCAGACTGTTGAACGGTCCGTGCAAATGCACATTACCAAAACCGCGACCCTGCAGGTTCTTGGCAATGTTATCCATAAAGGGCTGCAGAAATGCGAGGTTTATATCGTTTGCACCGAAATAAAGCGATAGACCGGCATTTTTCCCTACAGGATAGATAAAACCGTTTACATCGGTCCAGGTTGTATCATTTTTAAAGATGCTGCCAAGCATCATAATGCCCTGTTGCTCATCGTCCCATTCGCTGAAGAGATTGAGTCGTCCCAACTCAACCTGATTGAAAGAGAAGTTTTGAATTTCCAGATCCGTATTCAGAATGCGACTGCCGAAAAGATCGGAAATATTAAACTTACCGGTTGCTTTACCTGCAAATTGTAATACGGGAATATTCAGAATATCGAAGATATAGCTCAGTTCTACCTGATCGAGATCCAGATAAAGCATCTTGTTGGGGTTCTTCGAGATCATGCCGTCGATCTGCAGACTCTGCCCCGGTTTGGCTACGCGGAAATTCCGGATATCAATATCACCTTCGGCCAGTTCGATGCTGGATGGCGATATAACCCAGGCTGTATCTTTCAGGATCAATGTGCTTTTGTGCAGATCAATACGTGTTGTAAGCGGTGCTTTTGATAAAGCGGTATCTTTATCGAAAATAGCTGAAGCCAGCAATTCGACACTGAATTCTTCATCCTTATTATTAGACCACCCGATTTGGGTATTTACCCGGTTTTCTTTTGCATCGGCATGCAAACGCACAGCATTGCGTAATCCTTTATGATTATAATTTACAGCTTCTACGGCCAGATTTATCTGATCATTTTCATTATCTCCGCTCACATGTCCGCCTTCGAACATGGATTTGCCTATATTGAATTTAGGCAGAAATGCATCCATCCGGAAATGATCTGCTTCATTATTAAACTGAGCTTCGATCCGGCTCTCTTCCAGGATAGTAACCGGCAGTTTCAGTGTATTTGAAATGGCTTCGCTGTTTTCAAGTGTCAGCAAAAGAGAAAAGTCATTGGGTTTCTGCAGGCGGTTTGCCGCTTTTGCCGGAATCAGTGCCGGCAGATAATGCCGCATGGTCTGCATAAAACCGGGCACCAGAGTTTCGAATGAACAGGCACCCGATATTTCACCATTCAACAAATCCGATTGAATCGTAAGCAAACGGTTATCAGCCATACCCGAAGCCTGCACTTCCAGCTCGCGGATAAAGAAACTGTCGGGAGCCGTGATAAATGCGAGTTCATCCACACGCAGACTGCCTTCTATATTATCAATGGTGTTGCCGGTAAAATCGGCTTTCAGCCGGAGTGAAATATCCGGCGAATCATATTTATCCAGCAAATTCAGTTTATCCGGACGGAAATGATCCACCTCTGCCACAAAATTAAATATAGATTGTGCCTCTTTGGTCTGAAATAATCCTTTAGCCGATAATTTACCATTCGGATCATCAACTTCGATGATTCCGTTGAAACTGTTCGGTTTGAAGAATCCGGAGAAGGAGAGGTTCTCGTATCGGTATTTTTTATATTCAAAGGTTTGAATGTTCGCATTGGCTGTCCCGCTGAATTGTCCCTTATCAGGGCGTTCCATATCGAGAGTGATATCCAGTTGTGTAGTGCCGAATGGATTTCCGTCGGCAAAAAGTTCATCGATCTGCAGTTCGGAAGTGGCCAGATGGCCTTTCAGATAGGCTGCAATGCCGTTGGCTCTGTCTTTACCAAAAATTACATCCGTTTCTACAGAACCGATATTCGACGACAGCTTGCCATAAGCTTCCATGCGATCGAAGAATCCGGCAATTTCGCCGGTAAAGTTGAGTGTACCCAGTTTAATAACGGGTTCGGGTAAAACAGTCTTTTTAGAACTGAAATTTTCCAGCAGACTCGACAGTCCTTCGGTTGTGATATACATTTTGCTGACTTGTCCCTGGAGGTAGGCCATGGCCGGATGGCTGATATTCTTCAGGTCCATTTTGCCGATAAACAGCATTTTATCACTGTATTTCAGTGCCAGCTGATCCAGGTTAATGGCATTGACCGTGCCCGAAGCGGCAGCCTGCAATTCGATAGTTTCATTGAAATTACGCAATACCGGAGCAAATGCTGCGAAATCGCGCGGACAAAGCTGCGACGGCGCTATACGTAATGAGAGATTGGCCAGATCAATAAAATTATTCGTCGAATCAATCGGTGTCATATCAATATGTGCCCGGTCGATACGCAATCCCGACTGCGGCAACTCCACGATAAAATCCCGGACAAATAAACTGTCCCGGTTTCCTGCCACATCCAGCGCCAGGCGCCGTAAATCAAAACCCGAACTTTCGGTAAACGATAATTTCTTAACCGAAGCATTCAGACTGTCTTTGGTAAATGCCTTGAGCGAAAGGCGGGCACTCAGATCACGTATATCTACATGTTTTGCATTAAACTTACCGGGCGTTTGCGGAGCCGATTCCACATCGTATCGGAAATTACCGCGACGAATCAGAATTGTGTTGAATCGTAAATCCACATTTGTTTCCTTTTTGACAGTATCTTTACTTGCAAAAGCATCCAACAGAAATTGCAAATTCAAGGGTGCTTCAGGATCAGCCTTCTTCAGATGTGCATCGAAACCGAAAAGACGTACGGTTGTAAATACAAATCTCTTTTTGAGCAGCGGCATCACCTCAAACCCGGCCGAGACATGATCGGCACGAAAAAGCACCTCGCCCGCTTCATCTTCCAGATAAAGATCTTCGAGCTTCAGATGATTCAGCCATTCAATCGAAACATGCCCTACATGCACCGGCACACCGAGATAATTCTGCAATTCGGTGGTTGCAAGATGAGCTACCCGTTTTTGTGTAAAAGGTAAACGGAGAACAAGCGCTGGAAAAACAAAGCCTATTCCCGACAGGGTAAGTAGAATAATTAGTATGTATTTGAGTCCTTTGATACCGGTTATCTATGAAATTTACCTACAAAACTACAACATTATCGCGAGAGATTTCATTAACTTTGCAGAAAAATTAATTTTGGATATGAGTGTGACTATTTTAGGTATTGAATCTTCCTGTGATGATACTTCGGCTTCCGTGATTCGCGACGGCGTTATGTTATCGAATGTAATTGCCGGTCAGGCTGTGCACGAAGCCTTTGGCGGCGTGGTTCCCGAGCTGGCTTCGCGTGCTCATCAACAGAATATTATACCCGTTGTAGCCGAAGCCCTGAAACGTGCCGGTGTTGATAAATCAGAACTGAGTGCGATTGCTTTTACACGCGGACCGGGTTTGATGGGTTCATTGCTTGTGGGCACATCGTTTGCCAAAGGATTTGCCGCTTCATTGAACATACCGATGGTGGAAGTGAATCACTTGCAGGCACATGTGCTGGCTCACTTTATCAAAGAGACACCCGATGATGATCATGCCCCGCATTTTCCGTTCCTTTGTTTACTGGTTTCGGGCGGTAATTCGCAAATTATCAAGGTGAATGCTTACAATGATATGGAAGTAATCGGGCAGACGATTGATGATGCTGCCGGCGAAGCATTTGATAAATGTGCCAAAGTGATGGGATTGGGTTATCCGGGCGGACCGATTGTAAACCGGTTGGCTAACGAAGGAAATCCTGCGGCCTTTACCTTTAATAAACCCCATATTCCCGGTTACGATTACAGTTTCAGCGGCTTAAAAACCTCATTTCTGTATACTTTACGCGATCACCTGAAAACAGATCCCGATTTTATCGAAAAGAACAAAGAAGATCTGTGTGCGTCATTGCAGGCTACCGTTGTGGATATTCTGATGAATAAACTGCGAAAAGCAGCAAAAGATCTGAACATCAAAGAGGTGGCTGTAGCCGGCGGTGTTTCGGCCAATTCCGGGCTGCGTGATGCCTTTCTGGATCATGCCAAACGTTACGGCTGGAAAGTACACATTCCGAAATTTGCCTTTACCACCGATAATGCAGCCATGGTTGCCATTACCGGATACTATAAATTCCTCGACAATGAATATTGCCCGATGGATGCTGTTCCCTTCTCGCGCGTGTTGAATAAATTAGCCTGATAACCTATGGAACTCAGTGCACAAATCGGCGAACTGCTTCGACAAAAAGGCTGGACAATGGGTTCGGCCGAAAGCTGTACAGGCGGAAATATCGCACATCAAATCACACGAATTGCCGGCAGTTCCGATTATTTCAGCGGAGCCGTCGTTTCGTACAGCAATCAGGTGAAGATGCATTTATTGCAGGTGGCTGCATCCGATTTGGAGCAGTTTGGAGCAGTCAGTCAGCAGGTAGTTGAACAGATGGCTTGCGGTGCTCTGCAAGCCCTGCAGTGCGACTGCGCCGTTGCCACATCCGGTATTGCCGGTCCGGGCGGCGGCACACCCGAAAAACCGGTGGGAACTGTCTGGATAGCTGCTGTAACACCCGAAAAGTCGGATGTGCATTGTTATCATTTTGGCACTATGCGTGAAGCAAATATTGATGCGGCAACCGAAGCTGCATTAAAAATGCTGTACCGGCTATTAAGCTGATACAGCATGTTCAGGAAACAATCCGATGGATCTATTTAATTTCAGTTTCGATAATTTCTAACAGATCCATAGCCTGTCTTTTATCTGTATTTTCTTTATCATGAATATCAATTATCTTATTCATCTCCACTAATTCAGCCCCTTTTTCTTTTGCAAGCGATTCAATTTCCTGTTTTGTTCCGCCTTTCGACAGAGTAGCAAAAACAGCAATATCGGCTTTATTCTCTTCTGCATATTCGATAGCCGATTTTACCTCTTTCAATGAATCACCGGCTGTGCAGATCACAATAATATGCTCTTTGGTTTTAAATGTGCGGTTCCGCTTTGCACCTGCCGGTTGTGGTTTGGCAATCGAACAACGCAAAGTAGCCACTTCAAGCAGATCAATTAAAAGATTCAGTGTTTCTGCTTTTCCCGAATCGGCCTTTCCTGACAGACAAATTATTTTCTTCATATGCAATGCATTTAAACAGATTAATTTAATAACCGGATTGCAGGCAGAAAGGTTTATGCATCAGCCTTTCGATCGGTTCAGATGCCAATGGGCAATTCTTTTTTCCAGCTTTTACCGCTTATATCCGTTAGTTTAAGGAAATAAGTGCCGGGATTAATGTTGGCAAATGCTTCATCCTGATAGCTCACAATGGCTTTTGCTCCCAATGGAATTTCGAGACTGTATTTAGACATTCTTACCTGCGAAATATAAATATTGTCAATGCCGAAACCTGCATTCTTTTTATGCTCCAGTCCCTGTTCTGCAAATTCATCTTTCCAAACCGGTTTATCAGTTGCATCCACAATTTCCATTTCGATGATAAAAGCGCCGTAAGTATCCGGACCACTGATGCGGAATACCTCAAAATCTAATGTTTCCGAAGTATTGCTGATGGATGCGTTTAATATTTCCACATCCGGTTTTTTTGAATAATTATAAAGATGACCATATAATCCGCCATGCATCACCTGATACGACCATAAAGTAACACCCATAGCTGCCACACCGGCCCATAAAGCGATCCATTTCAAGGCTTCGTCCGAAACAGGCAGACGTCCTGATGTAAACCAAACCAGCGCCTTATGTTTACCGTCGTAAAGCCTGTCTTTGAAAAAGAGATTATCCAGCGAAAAATATCCGCTGCCCATCATGATCATGGTCAGCCCGCAAGCCACACCCGAAACACCAATCTGCCATTCGTCCAGACAGGTTGATCCCATCCAGCCGCAGCCCAGCAAAATGCCAGATCGGAAGAGCGTCGGGTAGGGAAAGAGTGTAGGCTATAGTGTAGATC
>CAMTPG010000169.1 GCA_947074335.1 uncultured Parabacteroides sp. | reverse complement strand
GCTACACGTCGTGAAGTGCTGCTGGGTTCTAACCAGTATCCGAACTTTACCGAACTGGCTGCAGACAAAATCAAAGAAGATGAAGCAGCTTGCTGCAGCAAAGGTTGCAACAATGCTGATGTAATCACTTTGGATTTCTCTCGCGGTGCCTCTCAGTTTGAAGCGTTGCGTCTGGCTACCGAAAAGAGCGGTAAAACACCCAAAGTATTTATGCTCACCATTGGTAATCTGGCTATGCGTCTGGCTCGTTCACAGTTCTCTGCAAACTTCTTCGGTTGTGCAGGATATCAGATTATCGACAACTTAGGTTTCGAAACTGTTGAAGCTGGTGCTGAAGCAGCAATCAAAGCAGGTGCCGAAATTGTTGTTCTTTGTTCAAGCGATGATGAATATGCCGAATTCGCTCCGGCTGCCGCTAAAGCCTTGCAAGACCGCGCCCAGCTGGTGATTGCCGGTGCTCCTGCCTGTGCAGAAGAGTTGAAAGCTCAGGGTATTGATCAGTTTATCAACGTGAAGAGCAATGTGCTTGAAACATTGCAGGCTTTCAATGTTAAATTAGGAATTGCTTAAGTAGAAAACAATTATGAGACCAAATTTCAAAAATATCGATATAAAAAATGCCGGTTTCGTTGCAACGAATGCAATTGACTGGTCTAACGCCAATGGCATCACTGCCGATTGGAAAACACCCGAGCACATCGGTGTAAAATCTGTTTATACAAAAGAGGATTTGGACAATATGGAGCATTTGCAATATGCTTCGGGATTGCCTCCTTATCTGCGTGGTCCGTATAGCGGCATGTACGCTATGCGTCCGTGGACTATCCGTCAGTATGCCGGTTTCTCTACAGCAGAAGAATCAAATGCATTCTATCGCCGTAACCTGGCTTCGGGCCAGAAAGGTTTATCGGTGGCATTCGACCTGGCTACACACCGCGGATATGATGCCGACAACGAACGTGTTGTTGGTGACGTAGGTAAAGCCGGTGTATCCATCTGCTCACTCGAAAATATGAAAGTTTTGTTCGATGGTATTCCATTGAATAAAATGTCGGTTTCCATGACCATGAACGGTGCCGTACTTCCTGTCTTGGCTTTTTATATCAATGCCGGTCTGGAACAGGGTGCTAAACTGGAAGAAATGGCAGGAACCATTCAGAATGATATCCTGAAAGAATTTATGGTGCGTAATACCTATATCTATCCGCCTGAATTCTCAATGCGTATCATCGCCGACATCTTTGAATTTACTTCACAGAAGATGCCGAAATTCAACTCGATCTCTATCTCGGGTTATCACATGCAGGAAGCCGGTGCTACTGCCGATATCGAAATGGCTTATACCTTATGCGACGGATTGGAATATTTGCGTGCAGGTGTAAATGCAGGTATCGACATTGATGCATTCGCTCCCCGTTTGTCATTCTTCTGGGCTATCGGTATGAATCACTTCATGGAAATTGCCAAAATGCGTGCTGCACGTATGTTGTGGGCGAAAATCGTGAAGAGCTTCGGTGCCAAAAACCCGAAATCACTGGCTTTGCGTACACACAGTCAGACTTCAGGCTGGTCGCTGACAGAACAGGATCCGTTCAACAATGTGGGTCGTACCTGTATCGAAGCGATGGCTGCTGCTTTGGGTCATACACAGTCATTGCATACCAATGCACTCGACGAAGCCATTGCATTGCCTACTGATTTCTCTGCACGTATTGCACGTAATACACAGATCTATATTCAGGAAGAAACATATGTATGTAAAGAAATCGACCCGTGGGCCGGCTCATACTATGTTGAATCACTGACTAACGAACTGATCCAAAAAGGCTGGGCTTTGATTCAGGAAATCGAAAGCATGGGCGGTATGGCTAAAGCCATCGAAACAGGTCTGCCTAAAATGCGTATCGAAGAGGCGGCTGCCCGTACTCAGGCACGTATCGACTCAGGCGTTCAGACAATTGTTGGTGTTAACAAATATCGTCTGGCTAAAGAAGATCCGATTGATATTCTCGAAATCGACAATACAGCTGTACGTAACGAACAGATCGGTATGCTGAACGATTTACGCAGTAAACGCGACGAAAAAGCGGTTCAGGAAGCATTGGCAGCTATCACGGCTTGTGCCAACTCAAAAGAAGGCAACTTGCTGGATCTGGCTGTTAAAGCAGCTTCGGTTCGTGCTACACTGGGAGAAATCTCGGATGCATGCGAAGAGGTTGCCGGTCGTTATAAAGCAATTATCAGAACTATCTCAGGCGTGTATTCATCAGAAACAAATAAAGATGCAGACTTCATCAAAGCGTGTGAGCTTTGCGAAGCATTTGCCAAAAAA
Source organism: uncultured Parabacteroides sp. (assembly GCA_947074335.1). Lineage (GTDB taxonomy): Bacteria > Bacteroidota > Bacteroidia > Bacteroidales > Tannerellaceae > Parabacteroides. The sequence goes on along the minus strand of CAMTPG010000169.1, from coordinate 3,811 downwards.
GAGGGTCGTCAGCCTCGTATCATGATTGCCAAAATGGGTCAGGACGGTCACGACCGCGGTGCAAAAGTTGTTGCTACCGGTTATGCCGACTGTGGATTCGATGTGGATATGGGACCGTTGTTCCAGACTCCGGCCGAAGCTGCCCGTCAGGCTGTGGAAAATGATGTACACGTAATGGGTGTATCATCACTGGCTGCAGGACACAAAACACTGGTTCCCCAGGTTATTGAAGAGCTGAAGAAACTCGGCCGCGAAGATATCATCGTAATTGCGGGTGGTGTAATTCCTGCCCAGGATTATGATTATCTGTACAAAGCAGGTGTTGCAGCGATCTTCGGTCCCGGTACATCTGTAGCGAAAGCTGCTTGTCAGATTTTGGGAATCTTGCTGGAAGATTAATTGAATCCCTTTAAACTTCTGGTTTTTACCAAAGTTTTTTAATACATTAGCGCGCAGTTTCTTTTTAAAGAGACTGCGCGCTTTTTTATTTCTAATTTGAATACGATGAAAACCTGCAACACTATATTGATCCGATCCGCTTTGTTTTGCTACATACTTTGTGGCAGTCTGCTTACGACGGGATGTTCGGATACACATGAACCAGATCTGTCGGAAGAGGGAACTAACGACTGGATTTATAAGATCATGGACAGCTATTATCTCTGGCAGGAAGATCTGCCGGCTAAAGAGACACTGAATTTCTCACAATCGGCAGAAAACTTTTTCGCCTCACTCCTTTCGGATCAGGATGGAGTAAACTATCGCGACAGCTGGCTGGTTTTTTCATCAATCGAGAAAAAGAAAGAGACAACAAAATCAATTGACGAATCGGATAGTTACGGGTTTCAATATGCAACCTATTCGGTGAATAACGGCAGTCTTTATTACGCCTGGGTGTTGTATGTATTGCCGGATTCACCGGCCGAAGAGGCGGGATTGAAACGTGGCGACTGGATTTTAGCTGTTGGTGCAGAAAAACCCAATGTAACCAATACAGATGCTTTCAACAGTGGCGCTACCACTACATTTCTGATTGCCCGGTTCAACGGTGAAGGATTTGTTTACGACAGAACACTGAATATGCCGCTCTCGCGAGCTGTCGAAGCCACTCCGCTATTAAAAGATACGATAATTTCGCACAACGGGAAACAGATCGGATATTTAATGTATAACCATTTTATCTCCGGACCAGACAACGAAAATGAAGTTTATAATGATCAGCTGAAAGAACTGTTTGTTCAATTCAAATCTGCCCGCGTTACCGAATTTGTGCTGGATATGCGATATAATCCCGGAGGGCTGGCTACCTGTGCACAGCTGCTTACCTCTTTTCTGGCTCCGGAAGCCGCATTGGGAAAAACATTCTGTTCCATGGAATATAATTCGAAACATACAGCCGAATCTAAATCGTTGCCCTTGTTAAGTAATGCGGAACTGATGCAATCAAATCTCGATCTGAATCGCATCTTTATCTTAACGGGAGCCACAACTGCTTCGGCATCCGAAGCGGTGATTAACGGTCTGATTCCGTTTACGGGGAGAGAAAATATAACTCTGATCGGCGAAAAGACGATCGGGAAAAATGTGGGATCCAATACCTTCGGGAAAAATGATTCGTACGACTGGATTTTGCATCCCATCACTTTTAAGATTTATAATGCAAACGGTACAGCCGATTATTCCAATGGCTTTACTCCCGATTATGTGTTAAACGAACTGGATTATAAAAACAATGAACTTCTGCCATTAGGCGATCCGGACGAATTGTTACTCAAACAGGCACTCACGCTGATAAACGGCGGAACATTCCGTTCGTTGCCGGCAGCAACACAATATACAAACAAATTTGATTTCCCGAAAATCCGCAGGCAAAAGATTCAGGGATTCATCTATTAAGCTTCTGTTAACCATAATACATTTGTAAACCATGAAATCGATCGATTGTTTTATTCCCTATCAAAGTGAGGAACAGGCAGCAAAAACTGTTTCCCTGCTGAAAGAATCACCCGAAACCGCCCGCATCTTCCTGCTGGCTTCCGATCCGGCATTGCAACCGCTCGAAGGCTGCGAACTGGTGCCTGTCGATTCGATCGGAAGCACGGAAACTTTCTATAAAATAGCCGGTCTTACAGATCAGGATTATACCTTGTTATATACCAGCTTCTGTACACTTCATCCCGGACAGTTTGCCCTGGAGCGCTTTATCGCCATTGCTTCGGATACACAAGCGGGCATGGTTTATGCCGATCATTATCTGATTGATGAAGCGGGAAACTACAAACCGGCACCCGTGATTGATTATCAACAGGGAAGTCTTCGCGATGATTTTGATTTCGGATCACTCTTGCTCTTCAATACGTCAAAACTGAAACGGGCTGTTTTTTCTATGGATAATTCCTATCAGTATGCCGGATTGTATGATATCCGGTTGCGACTGGCCGAACAGGAGCAGCTGGTTCACATCAATGAATTTTTGTATGCGCAATCGGAGCAGGACACCCGGAAGAGCGGAGAGAAACTGTTTGATTATGTAGATCCGAAAAACCGGACCCGCCAACTGGAAATGGAACAGGCCTGCACTGCATACCTGAAACGAACAGGCGGTTATCTGTTTCCCTATTTCGAACCGGTAGATTTTGATCGGGAAACATTTGCCTGTGAAGCATCGGTGATTATTCCGGTCAGAAACCGGGTGCGCACTATCGAAGATGCCATTTGTTCGGTGCTGACACAGGAGACGGATTTTCCTTTCAACCTGATTATTGTAGATAATCATTCCACCGACGGAACAAGTGCCATCATCCAAAAATATGCCGCCATGGATCAGCGCATTCTCGCACTGACGCCCGACCGGAACGATCTGGGTATCGGCGGTTGCTGGAATCTGGCCGTTCATCATCCGCAGTGCGGTAAATTTGCCGTTCAGCTGGACAGTGATGATGTGTACAGCGGTCCGAAGACCTTGCAACAGATTGTAAAAGCCTTCTATACACAACAATGCGCCATGGTAGTAGGTACTTATCAGATGACCAATTTTAAAATGGAAGAGATTCCACCCGGCATCATCGATCACAAAGAATGGACACCCGAAAATGGTCGAAACAACGCTTTACGCATCAACGGATTAGGAGCCCCGCGTGCCTTTTATACGCCTTTACTAAGGACGATCAATCTGCCCAATACCAGTTATGGCGAGGATTATGCCCTCGGTTTGCGCATCTCCAGAAACTGGCAGATCGGTCGTATTTACGATGTACTCTATCTCTGCCGACGCTGGGATGAAAACTCGGATGCGGCACTCGACCGTATAAAAATGAATAACCATAATACTTATAAAGACCGGATACGGACCTGGGAACTTCAGGCACGTATCGCACTTAATGCCGAAAAGAATGAAAAAGAATTTAAATCAACAGGCAGATCAGCTGCTGACTGAACAAAAGCGCGACTGGAAACAAGCCGGTGATAATTTTGCAGCATTAGATCATATGCTGATGCGAAAAATTCACATTCTGCGCCTCTTTTATATTTTGCAATTCAATCCGGAACGCATCCGGTCCACCAAAGCAAATGTGGATACGGCCTCAATTCAGGCTCGTCCCTGTTTTTTATGCGATAAAAACAGGACATCGGAGCAAAAATCCATTCCTTTTGGTGCCCGATATGAGATTTTGGTTAACCCGTTTCCGATCTTCAAAAAGCATCTAACCATTCCGCTGTTGGAACATCAGCCTCAGAAGATCAAACACCGATTTGTCGATTTACTGGAGTTAAGCCGGGAGTTGGATGATTATGTAGTTTTTTATAACGG
>CAMTPG010000168.1 GCA_947074335.1 uncultured Parabacteroides sp. | reverse complement strand
AGTGGGAAGAAAAAGCTAAGAAATTGGCTGCTATGTACATCAAAAACTTCGAACAGTACTGCGACAACGATGCTGCTAAAGCATTGATCGCTTCTGGTCCTCAGTTGTAATCCATAGTTCATACTATATAATAAGGAGGCTGTCTGTTTCAGGCAGCCTCTTTTTGTTGTTTGAAAATCCCTTCACAAACCAATTGAAATTCCTTTGTGAAGGGATTTCAATCCCCTTGCAAAGGGATTTGAATGCTCTTTCGAACCCTTTTTACAGTAAACTGGCTGAATGCAGCTGCAAAGCAGAAATAATACAAACAGGTCGCTATGCTTTTCTGGTTTTATCTTTTTTTCTGTGCTGATTTATTTTCTTTTTTGTTGATTTATTCTTTTAACTGTAAAAATGTCACGAATTATTTATGTGGTTTTATATTTTAATTAAAAAGTTTATGCCAAAATCTGCTTTTATAATTATTTTTTAGAAAAAAGAGTACACTAAAGCGTGTTAATAACTAATTTTAGCTAAAACCCCCTATATTTTAAATAATTATTACTATCTTTATTGCCGATTTGTTTGTTACATGGGAAAATAGAATCTAAATGATAGGACGGTTGTTGATAATATGCGGATTGATTGGTCTTCTTACTTCGTGCGGGAATGATCAGACCTATAAGATAGAGGGAAAACTCTCTAATCTGCAAGATTCTGTGCTCTATGCAGTATTCGAAAATGAAGATGTAAAGGTGATTGATACCGTGGTTGTCAGCAAATCGGGCGAATTTACCATCAAACTCAAACAGGGTGATTTTACCGAAGCTACCCTTTTTTATGATGATAAAACACACTGGGTAACCTGCTTCATTGAAAAAGGACAAACTGTAAAAATATCCGGCGATGCCACTTATCCGGCTTTGCTTCAAATAAAAGGAGGTGCGGTGAATAATCGGCTCTCTGTGATTAAAAAAGAGATGGCTCCGTTGCTGAAAGAACAGACAGACCTGATCAGACAACTAAACCGCTCCAGTATTTCGGATACAGCCAACCCGATCGAAGATACCGAAATGGTTTCTAAGCTGGTTAATATCAACCATCAGTTGTTGGAACATGCGGCACAGACTATTCGTAAATATCCTACTGAAGAGGCTTCGGTAATTTTGATACGCCGCTATTTTGTAGATCCTGATGATACCCGTACCATGGATGAATTGCTGGCAGTGCTGAGTCCGGATTTAGACAATCATTATCAGGTGAAATCACTTAAAGAATATAGTTCTCGTGCAAAACGTACGGCACTGAATGCTGAAGCTCCCGATTTTCAGGTGCGAAATATTTATGGACAATCACTTTCGCTCGATTCATTCCCCGATACCTATATATTACTCACTTTTACGGCTCCCTGGTGCGATATGTGTCATACAGATAATCTTTATCTGGATGATATTGCGAATCAATACGAAGCAGGTCAGGTACAACAGGTATTAGTTAGTCTGGATGATGATCAGAATGCCGTGCGTGAAATGCTGGCGAAAGACAGCATTCGCTGGAATCTGGTAACCGACTCGGCCGGACAGGCTGTCCGATTAATCGATCTGTATAATGTAAGCGCCATACCGCGCTGCTTTCTGATTGATGAAAATAAACGGATTATTCTGAAAACCGACAACGGAATGGAGATAAAGCAGGTTTTAAATGATCTGCTATCTGAATAAAACAAAAATCGTTAACCTTACAAACCATCTACTTAACTATGCTTGTCAAATCGTATGCAGCAGCGCTGCAAGGCATCTCGGCTACTTTAATTACCATCGAAGTGAATTGTACCAAAGGCATCCAGTTCTTTCTGGTAGGATTGCCTGATGTAGCTGTGCGTGAAAGTCATGAACGTATCATATCAGCTCTGCAGGAAAATGGATATAAGTTTCCCCGTAATCGAATTGTAGTCAATATGGCTCCTGCCGATATTCGTAAAGAGGGCTCTTCGTATGATCTGCCTCTGGCTATCGGAATACTGGCTGCTGCCGGCGAATTTGATCCGACTCCGCTCGAACAATATATTATGATGGGTGAACTTTCGCTCGATGGAACTCTGAAACCGATACGCGGTGTTTTGCCAATTGCGATTAAAGCCCGCGAGTTAGGTTTTAAAGGGTTTATTCTGCCTGAAGCAAATGCCCGCGAAGCAGCAGTAGTTGATAACCTGGATGTTTATGGAGTAGAAAATATAAAGGATGTAATTGAATTTTTTGCCGGAAAACGCACGTTGACGGCAACTTATGTGAATACACGTGAAGAATTTTATGCCAGACAAACTGAATTTGAAGCCGATTTTTCGGATGTAAGAGGACAAGAACATGTAAAACGTGCACTCGAAGTGGCAGCAGCCGGGAATCATAATGTAATTCTGATCGGATCGCCGGGCAGTGGTAAGTCGATGCTGGCAAAACGCATGCCCTCTATCCTGCCTCCATTTACATTACAGGAATCGTTAGAAACTACAAAAATACATTCGGTTGCCGGAAAAATCGGGGCTGAGACGGCACTTATGACACAACGTCCTTTCCGTTCTCCGCATCATACCATATCGAATGTAGCGATGGTGGGCGGAACCGCAAATCCGGTACCGGGTGAAATCAGTCTGTCGCATAATGGTATTTTATTTCTGGACGAACTGCCCGAATTTGACCGCAGAGTACTTGAAGTAATGCGCCAACCACTCGAAGATCGCTGCATTACCGTATCGCGGGCACGTTCTACGGTTGAATATCCGGCTAATTTTATGTTGGTGGCATCAATGAATCCCTGTCCGTGCGGGTATTATAATCATCCCGACCGGCCCTGTCTTTGTTCGCCCGGAGCTGTGCAGAAGTATATGAATCGTGTATCGGGTCCGTTGTTGGACCGAATTGATATTCAGGTGGAAGTAACACCCGTTCCTTTCGAGAAAATATCCGGGCAGCAACCTTCCGAAACCAGTTTGCGAGTAAGAGAGCGTGTAATGAATGCCCGTAAAATTCAGGAGTTGCGTTTTGCTGCTTTCGACGGGATTCACAGCAATGCCCAAATGACATCTAAAATGCTCCATCAGTTTGCTGTTCCGGATCCGGCCGGATTAACAATATTAAAGCAGGCCATGCAGCGCCTGAATCTCTCGGCCCGCGCCTATGATCGTATCCTGAAAGTATCCCGTACCATAGCCGATCTTGAAGCCTCAGAGCTGATTCAGATTCATCATCTTGCTGAAGCGATTAATTACCGGAATCTGGATCGGGAAAACTGGGGCACCTGATGCCTTTTGGCTTCTGTAGTACAGCTTGTCGGCAAAAATGTATTACAGAAACATGAAACCGGAATGTAATGGAAAAATAATTTCGATTAACTATTCCGATACTCTAATGGTCCCATTCCTACATAGCGTTTGAAATATTTTCCAAAGAACGACATATTGCTGAAGTTTAACGAAATGGCAATGTCATGAATCGACTGATCAGTGGATTTAAGTTGTGCTTTTGCATCCATTATTACCATGGCAGTAATAATATCAATGCAGGTTTTACCGGTACTTTGTTTTACCATTGTACTCAGATGGGCGGCCGTAATATTTAATTGTTGTGCATACCAGGCAACAGCACGTTCACGATTGTAATTCTGAATCACCAATTGTTCGAAATTTTTGCAGATTTGTTCGGCTTTTGTATTTCCGCCGAGTTTAACTCCCTTGTTACTTTCGTACATGGCACCTACTCCTTTCAATACACCTGATAACAGATGTGACAGAATCTCTTTATTTAATTTTTCGTTGAACGCCAGATACGTTTTTGCCAGCAAAGCAAAATAATCTTTCATTAGTTCTGCCGGAGTATCTTCCAGTTCCATCACGGGATTTTCGCGAATGGCATAAAGCACTTCGGGAGCATTGTGTATATTGTTTTGTCCGATAAAGGTTGAAGAAAAACCAATAAAATAAATTTGAATGTTTCCCTCTACTTTATGAATCTGAAGAATCGTACCGGGAAGGACTGTAATGAAACTTTTTGGTTTTACTTTAAAGCGTAACAGATTGAGTGATGCTTCCAGCTCACCATCCAGGCAAAGTACAAAAACTCCCGCTTTTAACCGGCAGGGGAAGTTACCGTATAAACTGAGCAATCCAATATCATTCTTTGTTAAATGACCGATTATGCAATCTTCGGGAAGATCAATTTTGGGGATATCCTGTTCCATAAAATTAGCATTTTGTATTATACAAATATACAATTATTTCTTTGTATTAAATTTTTTGTTTCTAATAAATCGAACATAAATGTGTAAAAATAGGACACACTCATGCTTAAAATTCAGCTGTTTTTTAGTAAAAAAAAAGCCTGAATCTAAAGAAACGAACACACATTCGAATAAATAGACCTTTTTTCTTGTTGTATTTTATTGTTAATTTGCGATGTTAATTTAAATGATTAAAAATGAAAAAAAGAGGAATTGCAATACTAACCAATGCGTTGGTTATGTTGTATTTTTTATGCGCGTGTAGCACCATAGAAACGCCTATGGATGAAAAAGACAATGGACTGGTTAAATTGAATGTGTCTTCGGAAGTTCAGTTTTTAACAAAAGCAACATCTGTTGAAGATGATTTTAAAGACGTGTCACAGTACACAATAAATGTATTGAATAGCAGCCAGACAATTTTGCATAGCTCTAAATATGCAGATCGCCCTGAATTTCTTAAACTCGAACCGGGTGAATATACATTTAAAGCATTTAAGGGTAGCGACGAAAAGGCCAGCTTTTCTCCCTATGTAGAGGGTCTTACCTCTTTTACGGTAGTAGAAAAAGATACTATAAATGTATCTTTAACCTGTGTGCCTACCAGTGTAAAAGTGATTATGAATTTTGATTTGGCGATGGATGATTATTTTAGTGATTACAAAGTTTCTTATAAAACAGAATTGTTAGAAACTGCAACAACTCTGGAAAAAACAGATTTGGATAAACCCTTTTATCTGAAAACGGCAGAAAATAAATCATTACTGGTTAAAATCTCATTAACTACTAAAGATGGCAAAGTGGCTTCTTCCGAAAAAACATATACTGTAAGTCCTAAACAGGCACTGACCATCAAAGTTGAACCTGTTGTTGTAACCGGTAATCTGGGTATCACTATCGAAATTGATGATTCGACAAACGATAAAGAAATCATTGTTGATATACCTGCTGAGTGGTTATAAAATTCTGATTACGAAATAATTTAAAATAAAAACAATGAAATTATATAAGATATTATTCGCAGGCTTAGGTTTTCTGGCAACTTTTGCTTCTTGCGAACTGAAAGATGAAATAAAAGGCGGAACTAATTCCACTGATAAAATGGGTATGCTTGCCGTAGACTTAGCGCTTCAGTCAGCTACAGCAAATATCACGAAAGCTGATGGTTTAGAACAATCCTTTCCGGTAGAAATCTATGCCGGCGATGCGGCTTATCTTACCTTTGCCACATATAAGGATTTAAAAGAAGAGGCTGCAGTCAATGGTGGTGCTATTGCTTTACCTGAAGGAACTTACCGCATTGTGGCACATACAGCGGGCGAACTGCCGGCCCAGTCGGCAGAAGCGTATTATAGCGGACAGGAAATTGTAGATATCGTACAAAGCGTTACATCGAATGTAAATATTTCCTGCAAGATGCAAAACATCAAATTCCAGTTATATTATACAGCCGAGTTTCTGACGAAGTTTTCCTCCTGGAGTGTAATCATTGCCGGTGGTGATAGTGATGGTCTGATCAAACTATTTGATGAAACTCAGACAGATCCGGCTCCCTTCTTCTTTAAACCGATCGCTAACATGAGTGTAATGACTCTGACAATTACAGCAACTCATGCTGTATCAGGCAATTCAATCTCTAAAACATATACCATCGATAAATCGCAGGCTCAAAACAAAGATGAAGTAGATTCACCCTATTTTGCTGCCAACGATTTTATCAAAGTTACTCTGAACCCGGGCGAAGATCCTACAGTAGAAGAACCGGATGCTCCGAGTGGTGCCGCCTTCGATGTAAAAGTTGATTTGGGCTGGGAAGACAGAGATGATACCATCCAGATTCCGGTAGAAGAGGAAGATACCTCAGTAACAGATCCGGATCCGGTTGTGCCGGGAGA
>CAMTPG010000167.1 GCA_947074335.1 uncultured Parabacteroides sp. | reverse complement strand
TTCTGGTTGTAGCCACACAGGCTGTGGGCAGTGTGCTGATTCATCAGAAGATGTTCGAGAGTCGCCTGTTCTTTGTCGACAAACTCATCGATATGGGTGCCCAGATTATTTTGTGCGATCCGCATCGTGCTACTGTAATTGGATTGGGTAATCGCTATAAACTGCGTGCCTCTACCATGGTTTCGCCCGATATTCGTGCCGGAATCGCCTTATTGATTGCCGCCATGAGTGCCGAAGGAACCAGTCACATTCAGAATATTGATCAGATCGATCGCGGATACCAGGAAATTGATAAACGACTGAACAGCATTGGTGCACGCATCACCCGTCTGTAAACAGCATACTAAAAAGTGTAAACTTATGATACACGAAGAGGATATATTTAAAATCGGACAGTTCGGTAAACCGCACGGTATTAAAGGTGAAATCACTTTGATAACCCAGTCGGATGTCCTGGAAGAAACCGATGAGCCTTATATCATTTGTGATATGGACGGTATTTTTGTACCCTTTTTTATCGAAAACTGGCGATATAAAACCGATTCAACCATTTTGGTAAAACTGGATGGCATAAATGATGAGGCTTCAGCCCGCGAATTTACACACAAAGAGGTTTATTTCTCGCTGGATGAAGTGGATGAAGATGATGATCTGGTAGGCGATATGACCTGGGATAATTTTATCGGTTATCTGGTCTCGGATCAAAAACTCGGAGAACTCGGGCCTGTTACGGCGATCGATGAATCAACAATCAATGTGTTGATGCATATCGATCATCAGGGCGATGAATTATTATTTCCGGCTGCCGAAGAGCTGATTATTTCTGCCGATCACGACAAGAAACTGTTGGTGGTAAATTTGCCGGAAGGATTACTTGATTTATGACAGGATAAAATACAATGGGAAAAAAGAAACAGGTAAATAAAAAGTCATTCTGGCATCGGATGCGCTTCAAATACAAACTTTCGTTTTTCAACGAAGGTACGTTGGAGGAGGTGTGGTCGTTCCGTCTTTCCCGTTTATCGGCTCTGGCTACACTGGTAGTTTTTGCGCTGATACTGATCACGGTTACCTCGCTGATTATTATCAAAACGCCGATCCGCAATTACCTGCCCGGTTATCTGGATGTTGAAATTCGCAAAGCCATTGTAGAGAATGCTTTACGAGCCGATTCACTGGAGCGACAAATGCAGATTCAGGCGCTTTACCTGAATAATGTAGCTGATATTCTGGCCGGAACCATGACGATTGATTCGATTCGTCAGATCGATTCGATGGCGCGGGTTAATCCGAATTATGATATTCCGCGTACTGCCGAGGAACTCGAATTTATCCGGGATTTTGAAGAGGCCGAAAAATACAATCTGGCTTCTCTCAATACAAATCCTGTTTCTGTTGAGGGCGTTTTCTTTTATAAGCCGGTAAATGGAACTATCTCTTCGCATTATGATGCCAATCAGAAACATTACGGTGTGGATTTGGTATCAGGTCCGCAGGAAAGTGTGCTTTCGGCCTTAGACGGAACCGTTGTCTTTTCCGGATTCGATCCGAATTTCGGGAATGTGATCCAGGTACAACATAAAAATGGTTTCTTATCCATTTACAAACACAATGATCTGTTATTGAAAGAGGTGGGCGATCGTGTCGTGGCAGGCGAGGTGATTGCAACCATTGGTAATACCGGAAAGTTATCAACAGGTCCGCATCTGCATTTCGAACTTTGGTACAAAGGCAGTCCGGTAAATCCTGAAGAATATATAGCATTTTAATGGCATGAAAAGAACTTTAGCCATCTTAGGCTCAACGGGTTCTATCGGAACCCAGGCATTGGAGGTGATCAGTGAACATCCGGATTTGTTCGAGGTGTATGCGCTGACCGCCAATAATCAGGTTGATTTACTGATTGAACAGGCACGAAAATTCATGCCTGAAGTTGTTGTTATTGCAAACGAAAAGAAATATCCCGAACTGAAAGAGGCACTCGAAGATTTGCCGATTAAAGTCTGGGCCGGTGCCGATGCCATTGCGCAGGTTGTACAGTCGGAACCGATTCATCTGGTACTTACGGCCATGGTGGGTTATTCGGGTTTACAGCCTACTATTGCAGCCATTCAGGCCAAAAAGGCCATTGCTCTGGCCAATAAAGAAACATTAGTAGTAGCCGGCGAGCTGATCATGTCGCTGGCAGCACGCTACGAAGTGCCGATTCTTCCCGTCGATTCGGAACATTCGGCTATATTTCAGTGCCTGAACGGCGAATGGGATAATCCGATTCAGCAACTTATTCTGACAGCTTCGGGCGGTCCGTTCCGTAATCACAGTCGCCAGGCGCTTGCCTCCGTTACACGTGCCGAGGCGCTGAATCATCCCAACTGGACTATGGGTGCAAAGGTTACGATCGATTCAGCTTCGCTGATGAATAAGGGATTCGAAATGATCGAAGCCAAATGGCTTTTCGATGTTACTCCCGATCAGATTAAGATATTGGTTCATCCCCAGTCTGTAATCCATTCGATGGTGGAATTCGAAGACGGTGCCGTTATGGCGCAGCTCGGCATTCCGGATATGAAATTGCCGATCAGCTATGCTTTTTCTTATCCGAAACGTTTAAAGAGTCAGATGCCGCGACTCGATTTCAGTCAGTATGCCACATTAACCTTCGAAGAGCCAGATATGCAGCGGTTTCGTAATCTGGCTTATGCTTACGAAGCAGTTCGGCAGGGTGGCAATATGCCCTGCATCCTGAATGCAGCCAACGAAGTTGTGGTGGAAGCCTTCCTGCAGGATAAAATCGGCTTTTTACAGATGAGTGATATTATTGAGCAAATGATGCAAAAAGCTACTTTTGTTGCATCTCCTGCTTACGAAGATTATGTACAGACAGATAAAGAGGTGCGGCAGTTAACCCGCGAAGCATTATTGTAGTACATGCCAAACAATAAAACGAATAATCTGAAGCCTGAAAGCTTCATTAAAATGAATAACTAACGAATAAATAATATTGATGGAAACATTTTTGATTAAAGCACTTCAATTGATATTGAGTTTATCGATACTGGTCCTCGTACATGAGTTTGGCCATTTTATCTTTGCTCGTATTTTTAAAGTGCGTGTAGAAAAATTCTACCTTTTCTTCGACCCCTGGTTTTCGATCTTCAAATTCAAACCGAAAAACAGTGATACCGAATATGGTTTAGGCTGGCTGCCGCTGGGTGGTTATTGCAAAATTTCGGGCATGATCGACGAAAGCATGGATAAAGAGCAGATGGCTCAACCCGCCAAGTCTTACGAGTTCCGCTCAAAACCGGCCGGGCAGCGTTTGATGATCATGATAGCCGGTGTCTTGTTTAATTTCCTGCTCGCACTCTTTATCTATTCCATGGTTTTATTTGTATGGGGCGAAACTTATATTCCGCTGAAAAATATGAAATCGGGCATGAATTACAGCGAAACATTCCATAACATCGGTTTCCAGGATGGAGATATGCTGCTTAAAGCCAACGAAAAGGAGTTAGAGCGTTTCGATGAGAACTGTTTCCGTCAGGTATTAAATGCTCAGACTGTTACTGTTTCGCGAAATGGTGTAGAGATTATCATTCCGATTCCCGAAGATATAGCACAACGCGTAATGCGTGATAATCTCGGATTTGCAGATCCTACACGCATTCCGATGATTATTTCGGAAGTAATTGATGATCTTCCTGCATCCAAAGCCGGTTTGCAACCCCGCGACAGTGTGGTTTCCGTGAATGGTGAAATAACACCCAGTTACAATGAAGTTACCGCCATATTGGCCAATAATAAAAATCAGCCGGTCGAAATTGGTTTCTATCGCAACGGTATTCCCAATACGCTGACTGTACAAACCGATACATTGGGACGTTTGGGCGTTTATGTTGTTACACCTTTGGAAATGTACGGAACCGTAACCCGCAAATACGGTTTCTTTGAATCATTCCCTGCCGGTGTGCGTCTGGGTGTGAACACATTGAAAGGCTATGTGAGCGATATGAAATATGTGTTTACCAAAGAGGGTGCACAAAGTCTGGGCGGGTTTGCAGCCATCGGCAGTCTTTTCCCGGCTCAGTGGAACTGGCAGTTGTTCTGGATGCGCACGGCATTCCTTTCAATTATTCTGGCTTTTATGAATATTCTTCCGATTCCGGCATTGGATGGCGGGCATGTGATGTTCCTGTTGTATGAGGTGATTGCCCGTCGTAAACCAAGCGATAAATTTCTGGAATATGCACAGATTACAGGTATGTTTATCTTATTTGCTCTGTTGATTTATGCTAACGGAAATGATATTTTCCGCTATTTCTTTAAATAAACAGACTGTTAAATAAACGGGAAGTCCGGTTTTTATTTATCCGGCTTTCCGGATCAAAAAAAGTCGTAGTGAAAATTCACTACGACTTTTTTTTGTTTAACATTATTGCAAACCGGTTGTAATTTATTAAACGGAACGATACTATAAACCGGTTTATAATTCTTTTAAACCGGCTTAAATTCATTTAAATCGGCGTGAATTTATTTAATTTCGGATTATAAATCATTCGTATCTGGTTATTACTTACCCAAACCGGATTAATTATCACTTAAATCCGGTTTGGCAGAAAAGAATCAGAATTTGTCTTAATGCATGAGCTCATCCATCGGATGACAAGGCAGATCAAATGCTTCGGCAACAGCAGGGAAAACTACTTTGCCATCTACAATATTCAATCCCAGTGCTAATGCAGGATCAGCTTTGCAGGCTTTTTCCCAACCCAGTCCGGCCAGTTTGATGGCATAAGGCAATGTTGCATTTGTCAATGCCAGTGTAGAAGTTTGCGGAACTGCACCCGGAATATTGGCTACACAATAATGAACAATACCATCTACTTCGTAAACAGGTTCGGCATGTGTGGTAGGATGTGATGTTTCGAAACAACCGCCCTGATCAATGGCTACATCAACCAATACGCTGCCTTTCCTGAGCAATTTCAACATATCGCGTGTGATAAGATGTGGTGCTTTGGCACCTGGAATTAATACAGCACCGATTACTAAATCGGTATCCGGTAATTCCTGTTCGATATTATGTGTAGAAGAATAGAGTGTTTTAACATTTGCCGGTAAAACTTCGCTCAGATAACGCAGACGGGGCAGTGAAATATCAGCGATAATCACATCGGCACCCAGTCCGGCTGCCATAATGGCACTGTTATAACCTACAATTCCGCCGCCTAACACCAACACTTTGGCCGGTTTTACGCCGGGAACGCCGCCCAACAAAATACCTTTTCCGCCTTGCGGTTTTTCCAGAAAGCGTGCACCTTCCTGGATCGACATGCGGCCGGCAACTTCACTCATCGGAACCAGCAACGGCAAACTCCGGTCGGTTAGTTCTACTGTTTCGTACGCCAGACAGGTTGCTCCGCTTTTCAGCATGGCTTTTGTCAGGGTTTCATCAGAGGCGAAATGGAAATAGGTAAAAAGTAACTGCCCTTTGCGGATAAGCGGATATTCGTAGGCAATGGGTTCTTTTACTTTTACAATCATTTCAGCTTGCGCATATACATCTTCGATGGTTGGCAGGATTTTAGCACCTGCCTTTTCGTATGCAGCATCAGCGAAACCACTGTTTTCGCCGGCTGTATGTTGAATAAACAGGCTGTGACCTCTTTTCACCAACTCTGCTACGCCGCCGGGAGTTAATCCTACGCGGTTTTCATTGTTCTTGATTTCTTTAGGAACGCCAATAATCATAATGTTAGTATTTTGATAGATTACAGGGATGCAATATACAAATAAATTGACAGTAAGATAATTGCAAAATAGTTGTTTTGAAGGCTTAAAATCAAAGTATTAAATCTGAACTTTCATTTTAAAATAAAAGCATGAGCTTTGCTTTAACATTTTAAATCTTTGAATGCTTTTTTGTAAATAAAATAAATAAAACGGCATTCCCGGAAGAAATGTTATTAAACAGGAAAGTCGCGAATTTTTATTTTATACTTCAATTTATCCGATAACCGGATTGAAAGGTATCTGTTTTCTCTGATGTAAAAGCATCGGAAGCAAATGGGACCGGACGCAAAGAAAATCAGCAGGAAATAAAACCGAAAGTATCAGAATTGCATGTGAAAAAATAAGTTGTAAACCGTAAATT
>CAMTPG010000166.1 GCA_947074335.1 uncultured Parabacteroides sp. | reverse complement strand
CTTCACATTACTGCCTGTAATAATTAAAGTTACTGCCAGAATAATCAACAGAATACCGCAGATGATGCGGAGGGTTAATAGTTCGCCAAATAAAAGAACACCGAAAAATACTGCGGTTACCGGCTCGAGTGCACCCAAAATTGCAGTAGGTGTGGCGCCGATATACTGAATGGCAGCCGTGGTACAAACAAACGAAATGGTGGTGGGAAAAACTGCCAGCGCCACAATATTAAACCAGAGATACCATTTCTCGGGAATAATCAGTGCGGTTCCGAAATCTACCCGGAAAAGGAAAAGAGATAAACCGAATAATAAAACGTAAAAGGTGATTTTAAGTGTAGCCATATCCTTCAGAATCGGACGGTTTACACCTACAATATAAAAAGCATAAGAGAGGGCAGAACCCAAAACCAGCAGTGTTCCTGTTGTGCTTAACGCAGATCCGTCGCCGGCTTTTAGCAACAAACCGATGCCACCCAGTGCCATAATAATACAGGCAATGGTGAGCTTCGTAATTTTTTCTTTGAAAAAAGTAGCCATAATCAGTGCTACCATGATCGGATAAACAAACAAAAGTGTTGAGGCAATGCCGGCATCCATATAATTGTAGCTCTGAAAAAGTGTAAGCGAAGAAAAACCCACCAATAATCCCAGTACCAGTAAAAAAAGCACCTCTTTCTTTTTTAATCTGAAATTGCGTCCGCGTATTTTGATCATCGCTCCCAATATCGGAATGGCAAACAGATAACGCAAAAACAGTACAGAATCGGCATCCATTCCGGTTTGATAAAGTGGAAGTGCGAATAGGGGATTCATGCCGTAAGTAGCGGCTGCTACTGCGGCAAGTGCATATCCTTTTGCTTTTGCATTCATGCTTTTTATATCTTATTGTTTGGGATGCGAAAGTACAATATATTGCGGGAAATAATTTATCCGAAGGTATTGTTTTCAGGAAATGATCCGTTTTACTGCGGATCATTTCCCTCTTTTTTAATAAATTGAACTTAATACACGGTAACAGACTGTTCCGTTTGGCAATGTTATGGGTTCTATATATACATTGTCGTATGTATAAAGAGGAATACCATTATAATAAGTTTCTTTTGCAAAATAGGGTAATTCGGTCAGACAGGCGCCCACGGGTGGCGCAACTACACGATATCCGTTATTATAAGGTTGATAATAAATGCCGTGATAGTAATAATAGTTGTTGTAACCGGGAAGCACTCTTGCTCCTGTGGGTAAACTGTTTAATATCAATCCTACTATGGGTAAAACAACCTGATAGATGCCGTTTACAATATTAAAGAAATTACCGTCGTGGTAATAATAGTGCCGACCTCCCCAATAAATCGGACTGATGCCTGCCGGCGAAAATCTTATATCGCGCCACCAGTAATAGGGACTGTAATTATTATTTATTATAATGCCGGGATTTGAATAGTTATTATTCCATCCGCTATTCCATCCATTGTTCCAGTTATTATTCCATCCATTATTCCATCCGTTATTCCAATTGTTATTCCACCCGTTATTCCAATGTATATGATTGATTATGGGATGATTCCATCCGGGAGTAAGATTAACGGGATGATTCCTGTTGATCGGATTCCAGTTATGGTTCCAATTGGTATGTGTCCAGTTATTACGTTGACCGGCAGGAATAACCGGTCCTGTTCCGCCTCCAAACGGATTAGAATTCCGGTTTCGATACCCATTAATTTCAGGTCCGTTGATACGCCAGTCATTCCGACTGCCAGGTTGAGCCGAAACCAGCATTAATCCGGCAAAAAAGAATACAATTGTGAAATAGAAAGTTTTCATAGACTTATCAGATAAACGATTATATGTATGATAAACAAATCCTGCATATTTTTAGTTTTGTCTGATCCTGAAGAAATACCCGGTCCGCTTTTTCAGATTGTTTGCTTTTCTTTTCGTATGCCCAGTAATTCAACGCTTCCTATTAAAATAAATAAACTTATTAACAGGCTGATAAACAAACTTTCTTTGGATTGCAAAAATTGAAAAAGGAATAAATACAGAAATAGAATATCCTGAACTATGATTGTAATAATACATCCGATTTTTAAAGTCTGATTCTTTTTTAAGCCGCTGAATGCTCCGATTCTTTTTCGGATATAAAGCAAGGAAAAAAACAACAGACTCACATATATAATTGTGAACCCCATGATTCCCATGTTATCGTCAATAAAAAAAATGCCGATGATAAAAGGCATCCAGGCATAAGCTCCCATGGTCAGAATGCTTAAAAACAGTTCTTCCGGTCTGGTGAGTTTTTTGCGGTTTTCTTTCTTTTCTGTTTCCATCTAATTGAGTATTAAAATTCAGAGCAACATAATTCTTTCAAATATATGGATTTGTATTCAAAAAACAGCTGCTGCAAAATGGTTTAATGGGTTTTGCAACAGCTGTTTTTTATTTAACGTATAGGATTACAGATATCATTTCCGAAATCAATAAATAGAACTTACCACCCGGTAACACTGATTTCCGTTGGGTAATGTAACCGGTTCTATATAAACATTATCGTAACTGTAATAAGGCATTCCGTTGTAATACGATTCTTGTGCAAAATAGGGCAATTCAGGCAGGCAGGCTCCTACCGGAGGCGCCACAACCTGATATCCGCTGCCTGAAGGCTGATAAAAAACGCCATGATAATAGTAATAATTATTGTATCCGGATAACTGTTTTGCACCTGTGGGCAGACTATTCATAATTAATCCTACAATCGGCATTACAACCTGATAAATACCGTTTACGATATTGAAGAAATTGCCATCGTGATAATAATAACGATGTCCTCTCCAATTGATCGGCGGATTGTTATTCGGGAATCGTTGTAAATCGCGCCACCAGTTGTTGGCACTGTAATTATGATTGCCCGGATTGTTGGGTTGCGGCCGGTTGCCGCTGTTCCAGTTTGTATGATTGATTACCGGACTATTCCATCCCGGTGTGTTGTTGGAGGGATGATTCAGATTTTTATTCCAGTTATTATTCCAACCGGTATGATGCCAGTTGTTATTATTATTATTTTTATTGTTGTTATTATTTATGGCCGGTCCCGGGCCGCCTCCTCTGAACGGATTTGAATTCCGGTTTCGGTAATTATTCACTTCCGGTCCGTTTAATCGTTTATCACCTGCACTGCCCGGCGGAATTCCCGGCTGTGCCGAAAGCCACATGAATCCTGTAAAAAAGAATACGATTGTGAAATATAAAGTTTTCATAAGGAGAAGGATTATTATAAATAATAAAAAATAAACAAAATCGGTTTCAGATTAGTTCGGTTACATTTTGATAAAAAAATAAAAACACAAAGAGCCACCTGGTAAATGGTGGCTCTTTGTATAAACTTTACGACTCCTGCTTCAAACAGCTGTAAACCGGAAAGTGCTTTTGCTAAGCGTGATCAATTGTTATATTCATTTGTAAATCTAATGCGGTTAAAGTTATTGTTCAGGGTTTATCAAGCTGAACAAATAGCTTATGTTTTTCTCTTTCACGTATCAAAACTAAGTAAATACAACTAATCCTGTTTCTCTTTTTTCTTTAAAACGAATTTTAAAAAGATAAACACGAATAATGTATGCTTTCAGGGATTATTTGTTTATTTTTGGTGAACGATTTGTACAAATGACAAATTTGAATGTCAAGCTAATAAACTTATGAATAAAATATATCTCTTACTATTGGGTTGTGTTTGTGGTATTATTTCTGTAACCGGACAAATTACTCCTGATCTCTATAAAACCGTCGATCATCAGAAGATGAATCAATGGGCCGATTCGGTTTTCGATGCGTTGAGTTATGATGAACGTATCGGGCAATTATTTATGCCGGTTGCCGATGTGAAGAATGATGCACGCAATATGCAAAAACTTATGCGGTATGTGAATGATGCTAAAATCGGAGGAATCCTGTTTCATAAAGGGACAGCACCGATGCAGGCCGAAATCACCAATAAGCTGCAACAGGCTTCGAAAGTGCCGATGCTGGTTTCGCAGGATGGCGAATGGGGTTTATCTATGCGACTGAGTGGCACAACGCGCTTCCCGAAAAATATGATGCTGGGCGCTATTGTGGATAATGAACTGATTACGGCTTATGGTAAAGAGATGGCCAGACAATGCCGCGAGATGGGCATTCAGATCAATTTTGCACCCGATATCGATGTGAATAGTAACAGCAATAATCCGGTAATCGGATTGCGTTCGTTTGGCGAGAACCCGCAGGCGGTAGCCGAAAAGGGGATTGCTTATGCGAAAGGACTCGAAGGAGAAAAGGTACTTTCGGTAGCGAAACATTTTCCCGGTCACGGCGATACAAATGATGATTCGCATTATACACTGCCGGCTATTCATCATAATCGGGCGCGTCTGGACAGTATGGAGTTGTATCCGTTTAAAGCCTATATAGATGCGGGTTTCGGTGGTATGATGGTGGGCCATTTATATGTGCCGGCACTCGATAAAACACCCAATAAACCGGTTTCGATGTCGAAAAAAGTAGTTACCGGTTTGTTGCAGGATGAGCTTGGTTTCGAAGGTTTATGTTTTACGGATGCACTGGCCATGAAGGGAGCAACTACCAAAAAATCGGATAATCCTTCGGTGATGGCTTTGCTGGCGGGAAATGATGTGCTGCTTGCACCTACGGCTGTTCTTTCCGACTTCAATGCCGTAAAGGAGGCGATTGATGAGGGTATTCTCGATCTGGAAGTGATTGAAGCTAAAATTTTGAAGATTCTGCGGTATAAATATATTCTGGGACTGGATAATTATCAGCCCGTAACGTTGAACGGATTGTCGAAACGGCTGAATTCGCCGCATGCTGCCTGGCTGGCGGCCAAACTGAATGCCGAAGCAATTACGCTGCTGAAAAATGACCGGATGGTGATTCCCGTCACCGGGCTGAATAAAAAGAAACTGGCTGTTCTGACAATCGGCGATTCGAACGGCAATGAGTTTCAGCAGATGGTAAACCGATATGATACAGTGGCCTGTTTCAGCATTACACGCAATTCATCTGCTGCACATATTCAGCAGGTGTATCAGAAACTGGAAAAGTATGATGAGATTATTTGTGCCGTGCATACCGTGCGTATTCCCGAAAGTCCGGCACTGCGTAAACTGGCAGCCAATAAAAATCTGATCTATGTCTTTTTCACCATGCCCTATTTCTGTAAAGATTACAAAACATCCATTAACGATGCCAAAGCCGTGGTGATTGCTTACGAAGCAACACCGCTGGCACAGGAATATGCGGCCCAGCTTGTTTTTGGCGGAATTGGGGCCAAAGGAAAACTGCCGGTTACGGTTCCGGGACTTTTTCCGTATGGTACGGGGCTGACAACCGACCAGTCGCGCCTTGGTTATCAGCAACCTGAAGAAGTAGGAGTGGATGCGGAGCGTTTAAGCGAAATTGCGGCTATTGTGCAGGAGGGTCTCGACAAGCAGGCTTTTCCGGGTTGCCAGGTGCTGGTGGCAAAAGAGGGCCAGATTATCTATAATGAATCATTTGGCAATTATGATTATTCGGGCAAACAGCCGGTAACCGAGAATTCGGTTTTTGATCTGGCTTCTGCGTCGAAAGCTACCGGAACGCTTTTGGCAGTGATGAAGGCGTATGATGATAAATGGTTTACATTAAATAATAAGATATCCGATTTTATACCCGAATTAAAATCAACCGATAAAAAGGATATTTCGATCAAAGAGTTGTTGTTTCATCAGTCGGGCATTATCCCTTCTATTAATTTCTATCTCAACACAATCGATAAATCCAGTTATACGGGCAGCTTGTATAGTGCATCGAAAACAGCGAGTCATCCCGTGAGATTCGACGGACAGACTTATGTGCGGAACGATTTTACCTTTTTGCCGGAATTGATTTCTGCAAAAAAGAAACCCGGATTCGAAACCGAAGTGGCCCGTAATATGTATCTGAACCAATCTTTCCGCGATTCGATTATTCAGCAGATCGGCGATTCGCGACTGACAAACCGCGGAAAATATAAATACAGTTGTATCAATTTTATTCTGTTGCAGCATATGGTGGAAAATCAATTGAAAAAGCCGTTGGATGTTATAGCCGACAGCTGTTTCTTTTCGCGACTCGGTGCCTGGCATACAACCTATAATCCGTTGCATAAAATGGATACACTGCTTATTGTGCCTACCGAAAATGATGGTTTTGTGCGCCGCCAGCTTCTGCGGGGTTATGTGCATGATGAGGC
>CAMTPG010000165.1 GCA_947074335.1 uncultured Parabacteroides sp. | reverse complement strand
TATTTGTGCTATCCGATATGATACAAACCGACTCCGAATGATGCAGATACCGAATAAATTGAGCGAAGAAATCATGATATGCATTTATTTTTGTATTTTTGCAAATTCAAAGTCGCGCAACCGCTTTGCCGACTGAATCATAGATAATTATTTAGGAAAAAAGATATGGAAATTGCAAGTAAGTATAATCCCGCAGATGTGGAAGGAAAATGGTACCAGTACTGGCTGGACAAAGGCTTTTTTAAATCGACACCCGATGGCCGCGAGCCGTATACAATCGTCATTCCGCCGCCAAACGTCACCGGCGTTTTGCACATGGGACACATGCTTAACAATACCATTCAGGATATTCTGGTACGCCGTGCCCGTATGCAGGGAAAAAATGCATGCTGGGTTCCGGGAACCGACCATGCATCGATCGCCACCGAAGCCAAAGTGGTAAACCGTCTGGCAGAACAGGGGATTAAAAAAACGGATCTGACGCGCGAAACGTTCCTGAAACATGCCTGGGACTGGAAAGAGGAACATGGCGACATCATCCTCAAGCAGCTGCGTAAGCTTGGTGCTTCGTGCGACTGGGACCGCACCGCCTTCACCATGGACGAAGTGCGCTCGGAAAGCGTAATCCGCGTATTTGTTGATCTGTACGAAAAAGGACTCATCTACCGCGGTGTACGTATGGTAAACTGGGATCCGCAGGCACTGACAGCACTCTCCGACGAAGAGGTAATTTATAAAGAAGAACACAACAAGCTCTTCTATCTGCGTTACCGCATCGAAGGCGAAGACGGTTATGCCGTGGTTGCCACAACCCGTCCCGAAACCATCATGGGCGATACAGCCATGTGTATCAACCCGAACGATCCGAAAAATCAACACCTCAAAGGTAAAAAAGTAATTGTGCCGCTGGTAAACCGCGCTATCCCCGTTATCGAAGATGATTATGTGGATGTGGAATTCGGAACAGGCTGTCTGAAGGTAACACCCGCACACGATGTAAACGACTATATGCTGGGCGAAAAATACAACCTGCCCGCCATCGATATTTTCAACGACAACGGAACACTGAGCGAAGCCGCCGGATTATACGTAGGTATGGATCGTTTTGATGTACGCAAACAGATCGAAGCCGATTTGGAAGCTGCCGGTCTGTTAGAAAAAGTAGAAGCTTACGAAAATAAAGTGGGTTACTCGGAGCGCACCCATGTGCCTATCGAACCCAAACTGTCCATGCAGTGGTTCCTGAAGATGGAACATCTGGCAGAGATTGCTTTAAAACCGGTGATGGAGGATGACATCCGTTTCTATCCCGCGAAATTTAAAAATACCTACCGCCACTGGATGGAGAATATCAAAGACTGGTGTATCAGTCGCCAGCTCTGGTGGGGACACCGCATCCCGGCCTACTTCCTGCCCGAAGGCGGTTATGTAGTGGCCGAAACCGAAGAGCAGGCACTCAGTCTGGCCCGCGAAAAAACAGGCAATGCCGCACTTACCCCGGCCGATTTGCGTCAGGACGAAGATGTGCTCGATACCTGGTTCTCTTCGTGGCTGTGGCCCATCTCGCTGTTCAACGGCATTCTGGAACCCGACAATGAAGAGATCAATTATTATTATCCTACCAACGATTTGGTTACCGGTCCGGATATCATTTTCTTCTGGGTTGCCCGTATGATTATGGCCGGTTATGAGTTCCGCGACAAGATGCCGTTCAAAAACGTTTACTTCACCGGTATCGTTCGCGATAAGCTGGGACGTAAAATGTCGAAATCGCTCGGCAACTCACCCGATCCGCTGCAGCTGATCGAACAATTCGGTGCCGACGGTGTACGTATGGGACTGATGATGGCGGCTCCTGCCGGCAACGATATTCCTTTCGACGATGCACTTTGCGAACAGGGCCGAAACTTCAATAATAAAATATGGAATGCCTTCCGTCTGATTAAAGGCTGGCAGGTAGACGATTCCATTGCACAGCCCGAAGCAGCAGCTACCGCCGTGAAATGGTTCCAGATGCAACTCGATAAAACTATTGCCGAAGTAGAAGATTCGTTCGGTAAATACCGCCTGAGCGAAGCCATGATGGCTGTTTATAAACTCTTCTGGGATGAGTTCTCATCCTGGTATCTGGAGATGATTAAACCGGGTTATCAACAGGGTTATCAACAACCTGTTGATAAATCAACCTACTTATCAACACTTGGATTCTTCGATGCACTGCTTCGTTTGCTCCATCCGTTCATGCCGTTTATCACCGAAGAGTTGTGGCAGGCGCTCGAACCGCGCGAAGCCGGTCAGAGTATCATGGTTTCTTTACTGCCCGAAGCCGGAACAGTGGATGCCGATTATCTCAACGCCTTCGAACAGGTGAAAGAAATTGTGGGCGGTGTGCGTACCATTCGTCTGCAGAAAGCGATCCCCAATAAAGATACGCTCGAGCTGCAGGTGCTGGGTGCTCATCAGGATCAGTTCAATGCCGTGATCGAAAAAATGTGCAACCTGTCGTCTGTTCTCTCCGTTACCGAAAAAACAGCCGGTGCAGCTTCATTCCTGGTCAGCACGACCGAATATGCCGTACCGCTGGGCAACCTGATTAATGTGGATGAGGAGATCGAAAAGCTGCAGACCGAACTGAGTTATCAGCAGGGTTTCCTGAATTCGGTACTCAAAAAACTGAGCAACGAAAGCTTTGTGGGTAAAGCTCCCGCCAAAGTAATTGAGATGGAACGTAAGAAACAGGCCGATGCCGAAAGCAAAATCAAATCGATCGAAGAGAGTATTGCGGCATTGAAAAAATCCTGAACAGTTTCGGAGTTTGCGCAGCAGAGACGATAAACAGACACTTTAAATATAAGGTATAGAATTCGGATCAGCGCAGGCAGACTTACCCAGACATGATAAACTTACATTGTATATATAATGTATAGCCCGATTGCCGGATGACTTATATCGTCCGGCAATCTTTTTTTGTTTCCGCACACAAATATGGAAGCAACTTCCGGTTTTTTATGTAACTTTGTTTTTATTCAAGCATAAATTCTGAATTAATACATACCATGAAAGAATCAAGAAGATCATTTTTTAAGAAGGGAATGGCAGGCGCCCTGTTGCTGGGAACTCCCCGCATTCTGAAAGCGGCTGTGCCCGATCCCGTAAAGCCAAAAGCTCCGAAAGCCGTTAACCCGTTTAAACTGGGAATGGCCGGTTATACATTTGTGAATTTCGACCTCGATACCACACTCAAAACCCTGAAGGATCTGGATGTGCATTATCTTTGTATCAAAGATTTTCATCTGCCTTTAAACAGTTCCGACGAAGCCATACAGCAGTTTCACGATAAATGTGCCGAATACGATGTAACCGGATATGCCGTGGGACCGATCTATATGAAAAGTAAAGAAGCCGTAGATCAGGCCTTCGATTATGCCCGTCGTGTAGGCGTTAATCTGATTGTGGGTGTACCCGATTATGATTTGCTGCCTTATGTGGATCAGAAGGTAAAAGAATATGATTTTAATTATGCCATCCATTTGCATGGTCCCGATATTGTAACTTATCCCGATGCCACCGATGTGTGGGAAAATACCAAAGATCTCGATCCGCGTATCGGTATGTGTCTCGATGTGGGCCACGATTTGCGAAACGGTTGCGATCCGGTAGCCGATTTCCGTAAATATCATTCGCGTGTGTTCGATGTACATATTAAAGATGTTACCGAAGCTTCGAAAGCGGGAACAGGTATCCAGATCGGTCGCGGTAAAATTGATTATCCGGCGTTGATCGATGTGATGCGCGAAGTAAATTATACCGGCGTATGCAGCCTCGAATACGAAAAAGATATGAAAGATCCATTCCTCGGCATCGCCGAATCGATCGGTTATTTCAAGGCGGTAAGCGATATGCCTTCTAAATAAGAAAAGTGTCCGGATGTCTTATTCTGTCTTTGCGGGAGAATAAGGCATTCATTATCTGTTTGTAAAAACTATCTGATATGAAACCAGGAATTTACTGTTTACTCTCTTTTTGTCTGCTGGCCTGCAGCCCTGTTCGTTATGTGGGCATCGAAACCTACAATCCGGGCGAGATTACCTTTCCCGGCGATGTGCATAAAGTGCTGGTGGTAAACAACAGTGTTGCCCAGCCCGACGATGTGGGCTATTCGTTATCTTTATACGGCAAATTGCAGGATACGGCTTCCGTATCGCTGGATAGTGTGGCTTATTTTACCACTTATGCGCTGGGCAAATCCATTGTAGACGGTTCCTATTTCGAAGATGTGTTGCTTTACGATCATGATATCCGGACCGATCAGCAATACCTGACCGACAAAAAACTGACGGCACAGCAGGTGGCCGCACTTTGTCGTGAAACCGGAGCCGATGCCATTCTGTCGTTCGATCGTTTACTCTTCAGTATGGATAAAGATATTGCGGGCATGCAGGGCGGCTTTGTATTGGGCGAAGTCAATGTGCGTGTAAACAGCATTGTACGTACATATCTGCCCGGTCGCGATAATCCGCTGGCAACCATGCCGGTGACCGACAGTGTGTTTTGGCAGGAAACAGCCTTTACCGAAGAGGAACTCGGTTTTTATCTGCCTGCCCCCAACGAAGCACTGCGCGTAGCCGGTCAGTATATCGGAACGCGCATCATGCCCAGCTTTGTGCCTCATTGGGAAAAAGAAACGCGCTGGTATTATGTTGGTTACGATACCAACTGGAAAGAAGCTTCTGCTTTTGCCGCAGCCGGCAATTGGGAAAATGCCGAGCGCAAATGGCAGGCTATCTTCAACAGTTCGAAAAGCTGGAAGTCTAAAGCCCGCGCCGCCTCCAACATCGCCCTTTGTTATGAAGTAAAAACTGATCTGGAAAAAGCCTGGCAGTGGGCCGACAAATCCTATCAGTTATTTAAGCAACATGCCGGCGAAGAGGATAAATTTACCCGACTCGAAAAGCTGTATGCCGAAGCTTTAATGGATCGCATTCAGGCCGATAAAAAACTTAAAATGCAATTTGGTGAATAATCCGGATAATATTGTTGAAATATTATTACTTTTGACGAAAGTTTCGGATTAACGATAAATGCAAGGTTATGAACTCAGAGAATTTAGAAATCAAATCGCGAATAGAATCGCTGTTTCAGGATGCAATCAGTCAGCTGGATACTACCAGTATTCATAGTGATTTGTTTGTACGTTTCGATGCCGAAAGCGGCGAACTGCAAATATATAATGAAACAGAAGAGTTAGTAGCCAATGGCATCATCGATCAATGGATCGGAAAATATGTGGATAATCAGGCTTTCGAAGTCGAATTAATTGCATTGTTAAGATCGGTCACCACGTCACTGGCTGCGCGTCAGGCATTCGATCAGCCCAACATATCAAAACCATTCTCGGTAAGTCTTGTAGATGATGATTTCTCCATTATTGAAGAATTATTATTTCTGGATGATGATACTTTCCGTTTAGACGATCCCTTATTAAAAGATCTGGATTCGGATCTGGATTCGTTTTTGAACGATTTATTAGCTGATCTGGATTAATATCCTGTTTCAGTACCTGCCGAAATAGCTCAGCTGGTAGAGCAATGCATTCGTAATGCATAGGTCATGGGTTCGAGTCCCATTTCCGGCTCATGCAAAGCAGATTTTGTTTTTAAACGAAATCTGCTTTTTTTATTTTTCGGGATATTCCTGCTTCCCGAAAGAAATATAATTGATTTTATTCGGGAATCAGAAACATTATATATAACAATTTGTTATTAACATAAACCGGTATTTAAATAATACAATGGATGAAATGTTAAATAAATCGGGAGAGAATCAATTTGTTTGTTTTTAAGAGTCATAAACAATTTTGCAAAAAGTATCTGTTTTTTATTATTTGCAATTCAATTTCTTTGTTATTCAACGAAAGATATACAGATAATAAATAAATTGATAATAGTTTTGCCTGCAAGTTGTTCATGCAGAATAACTATAATAAAATTGTATCAATCACGGATTATTTATTAAAATTTAAATAATAAATGCGCGCGAGCATTTATTTGTAATCTCTTAAATGATGGATAGAGGCACGATAGAGTGATTTTATAGGATAAGGAACAATATAATGTTTTTGTAGTTTTTATTTAAAAAAATATTTTTCATATATTTGCATGAGTTCTCCGAAATCTTTTAACAAGACGAAAGCGATGTTCGTTATATGTTTGGTGTTATTGCAATTATCTTTAATAGATCGGAATAGCTTCGTGTTGGGAGGGGTGTTAGGT
>CAMTPG010000164.1 GCA_947074335.1 uncultured Parabacteroides sp. | reverse complement strand
ACTTGCTGTTGTGATTTTCTTTTTTGCCTGGCGCCAGTATTTCAGGAATAATAAAAGGGCACAGAAAATGTCGACCGATTATAAGGAGCGCCTGAGTAAAAAATTAGCCGAAACGGAAGCAGAGGATTTGCAGGAAGATTCGACAAAGGATAACTGATTCTTTTCGGTGAACCGGCTTTGGATTCGCTGAAATTCCGGCCGGATGTAAATGCGATTTAAAACGCTTTTACATGCATTTGCCTTTTGATAATTGTCGGAAGGCCTTTTGACAATTGTCCTAAGACCTTTTGATAATTGTCGGAAGGCCTTTTGATAATTATCGGAAGACCTTTTGACAATTGTCGGAAGACCTTTTGATAATTATCGAAAGGCAAACACACTAAAAAGGCCTCAAAATCCCGTTTACATAAACAGATCGCCCGATTACAAAATAAGCCCGGAAATAATTAGATTATGGGGTTCGGGAAGTAACCACACAACCCGACAAAACGCTGCCCGATTGCCAATGTAAAAAATTGCAAAAACAGAAAGAACCCTTATATTTGCAAAACAGAAAAATGAAAAGACAATGGGAAAAACCGGCACCATCCTGGTAGTTGATGATAATAAAGGCATTTTGACGGCAGTAGAGATGCTGCTGAAAAATACATTCGAGCGCGTGATCTGCATCGCCTCGCCCAACCGCATAAAAAAAATACTCGACGATGAAAAGGTAGATGTCGTACTTCTCGACATGAATTTCAGCGCCGGCATCAACACCGGCAATGAAGGATTATTCTGGCTCTCGGAGATCCGGAAAAAAGATCCCTCGATTGCCGTGGTGCTTTTTACCGCCTACGCCGATATTGAGCTGGCCGTGCGCGGCATCAAAGAGGGTGCGCACGATTTTGTAGTGAAGCCGTGGGATAACGAACGACTCACCCAAACCCTGAAAACGGCCTGCCTGCAACGCGAAACCCGGCTGAAGGGCGGGAAGCTGCACGAAGAAAAACAAACCGTCTCTAAAGAGAGCGGCATGTTTTGGGGCGACAGCCGCGCCATGCAGCAACTGCGCCGGCTGGTAGAAAAGGTGGCCGTAACCGATGCCAATATCCTGATTACCGGCCAGAACGGAACCGGCAAAGAGATGCTGGCGCGCGAACTGCATCTGCTCTCTTCACGAAAAAAAGCGGCGCTTGTGCCGGTGGATATGGGTGCGATTACCGAAACGCTGTTCGAAAGCGAACTCTTCGGACATGTGAAAGGTGCCTTCACCGATGCCCGCGCCGACCGTCCGGGCAAATTCGAAGCGGCCGATAAAGGGACACTTTTTCTCGATGAAATCGGGAATCTTTCTTATCATCTGCAGGCCAAACTGCTTACTGCGCTGCAACGGCGCAGCATTGTGCGTGTGGGCAGTAATCAGCAGATTCCGGTAGATATCCGGCTGATTTGTGCCACCAACCGGGATCTGCAGTACATGGTGCAACAGGAGCAGTTCCGCGAAGATTTGCTGTACCGCATCAACACAATTCATATCCAGATTCCTTCGCTGCGCGAACGCAAAGAGGATATTGTGCCGCTGGCCGAAATCTTCCTGAAAAAATATGGCAAACGCTACGAACGGCAGCCGATGCACTTCACCGACGAAGCCAAAAAGAAACTGGAAGAACAGCCCTGGACAGGCAATATCCGCGAACTGGAACATGCCATAGAAAAGGCGGTGATTATTGCCGACGGCACGGCGCTGGATGCCGGTTGTTTCGACTTCCGCCAGCGGCAGAAACCGGCCGAACCGGTGATTACCACGCTCGAAGATATGGAATATAACATGATACGTCAGGCCATGGAGAAACACAAAGGCAACCTTTCGCTGGTGGCTTCGCAGCTGGGCATCTCGCGTCAGACTTTGTATAATAAACTGAAACGATTCGATTTATAATCTATCATAAACCACACCGATGCAGAATATCCGCCACAATTTTAATTTCCGCCTGTTTATCGTGATTGCCGCCACGGTGGTGGTGAGCTGGCTGTTTTTCAGTAAATTGTGGCTGCTGTTTATTCCGGTGGCCGTTGTCTGGATTTCGCTGGTTTACTACCTGTTGCGCTGGGATAAGAGTTATGTAAAAAAGGTGGCCATGATGCTCGATGCCATCGATAATAATGATTTTTCGTATCGCATCAATACACGCGGTCGCACCTCGAACGATAAACTGGTGAGCGAATCGCTGAACCGCATCACGCAGCTTATCCTCGAAGCAAAAAAGGAGGCAGTGCAGAAGGAGAAGTATTACGAGCTGATTATGAACTCGGTAAATACCGGCATCGTTGTGCTTGATGATCAGGGCGTGATTTATCAGACGAATAATGAGGCAATGCGACTACTCGGCTTGAATGTGTTTACGCACGTGAACCAGCTGGCGCGACTGGATGAGCAGCTGAAAAACAGCATCAGCCGGATTCAGCCCGGCGAAAAGCAGCAATTTTCGTTCCAGAACGAACGCGGCAGCGTGCATCTCTCGGTACGCGTTTCGGAGATGACTCTGCAGCAAAAGCATGTGCGCATTCTGGCCATCAATGATATCAACAGTGAGCTCGACGAAAAAGAAATTGATTCGTGGATGCGCCTCACGCGGGTGCTGACGCACGAAATTATGAATTCGGTTACGCCCATCACGTCGCTCAGTGATACGCTGCTTTCGATGAAAAATGAGACGAGCGAGCCGGTGCGTAACGGACTGCGCGTGATCAGCAAAACGGGCAAGAGTCTGATTACTTTTGTGGAATCGTATCGCAAATTCACGCACATCCCCACACCCGAACCCACACTTTTTTATGTAAAAGATTTTGCCGAACGCATGATGCAGCTGGCCCGCCATCATACGCATTATCCGAATATCCGCTTCAGCATACATATCGAACCCCACGATTTGATCGTATATGCCGACGAGAATCTGATCTCGCAGGTAGTACTGAATCTGCTGAAGAATGCGATGCAGGCCATCGGTCATAAAAATACTAACGGCGAAATTGAAATCAGAGCCTGTTGTAATCGCGAAGAGGCTGTATTGATCGAGGTTATCAATAACGGTCCTGCTATTCCGGCCGACGAGGCGGAGCATATTTTCGTGCCCTTTTTCACTACGAAATCGGGCGGCAGCGGCATCGGACTCTCCATTTCGCGCCAGATTATGCGGCTTTCGGGCGGCAGTCTGACGTTAAAGAGCAGCGTATCGGGCGGTAAAACGGTGTTTTTGTTGTTATTCCCCTGAAAAACAGGAGTAGTTTTTTGCGGATTTTGTTGTGATTTCACAGAGAAGATTTAACGCTTTCCATCATCTCATTCTGTTATTTTTCGCTCAAATTATACGATTCCATCGATAGATCGATAAATAATTTCAATGAAAAAAGAACCTTTATTCCGATTTTATTTTTATATCTTTGATAGATAATTTTATATCGGATAAAACCGGATATCCGTTCTATGGCAGCGGATCAGGCACGAATAGAGAAATCGTTTTATAAACCAAAAATTGCCTTGTAAACCTAAACAGGGTTTCGGCAAACAGAAAGCATCCTGTAACATGAATATTTTCAAGAAACTCAAAACACGACACAATCCCAAATCCAGTGCTTTGGATTTGCTGAAATACATCGGTCCCGGCTTATTGGTTACCGTGGGCTTTATCGATCCCGGAAACTGGGCTACCAATCTGGCGGCAGGTGCCGATTTTGGTTATGCACTGCTCTGGGTGATAACCTTTTCGTCGGTCATGCTCATTATTATTCAGCACAATGTGGCGCATCTGGGCATTGTAACCGGCCTCTGTCTGGCCGAGGCTGCCAACAAATATATGCCCAAAGCGGTAAGTCGTCCGATTCTGGGCTCGGCCGTGCTGGCCGGCATCTCCACGTCGATGGCCGAAATTCTGGGCGGTGCCATCGGGCTGCAGATGTTGTTTCATATTCCCATCAAAATCGGCGCCGTCATTGTTACGCTGGCCTGTGGCATTCTGCTGCTTTCGAATGCCTACAAGCGCATCGAGCGCTGGGTGATTATGATTGTTTCGCTGATCGGCCTGTCGTTTATCTATGAGCTTTTTCTGGTTGATGTAAACTGGGGCGAAGCGGTAACCGGCTGGGTTAAACCTACTTTCCCCGAAAATTCGATGCTCATCATTATGAGTGTGCTCGGTGCGGTGGTGATGCCGCACAACCTGTTTCTGCACTCCGAGGTGATTCAGAGTCGCGAATGGAATCTCGAAGACGATAAGGTAATCCGCAAACAGCTCAAATTTGAGTTTTTCGATACATTGCTCTCCATGGTGATCGGCTGGGCCATCAATTCGGCCATGATTATTCTGGCAGCAGCCACTTTTCACCGCCACCATATGAAGGCCGACGAACTGGAACAGGCCAAAGAGCTGCTCACGCCGCTGGTGGGCAACAGTGCAGGCATTATTTTTGCGGGTGCGTTGCTGCTGGCAGGCGTCTCTTCTACCATTACATCGGGCATTGCGGGCGCTTCGGTTTTTGCGGGATTTTTTGGCGAGGCTTACAATTACAAGGATTTGCACTCTAAAATCGGTGTGGCGGTCTCTTTTATTCCCGCATTGCTTATTATCTTTCTGATTGATGAGCCTTTTAAAGGATTGATCTTCTCGCAAATGCTGCTCAGTATTCAGCTGCCCTTCACGGTGTTTACCCAGGTTTATCTTACATCGAGCAAAAAAGTGATGGGTCAGTATGTCAATACCAAAGGTACAACGGCACTGTTGCTGATTTTAGGACTGCTGGTCACCGGCTTAAACATTGTGCTTCTGGTTAGTCTGTTCTAAAAATTGGCACGTCAAATAGGCTTTTCTTCGGAATAAATTATTTACCTTTGTGTTTTTATAATAGCAAGGTAAACAATTAACAACACATATGAGCGATATAAAAGTTAACGTTAACGAAGAAGAGAGTAAAAAAAGCCTCAATTTCATAGAAGCATTGGTGGAAAAGGATTTGGCCGAAGGTAAGAACGGTGGCCGTGTACAGACACGTTTCCCGCCCGAACCGAACGGCTATCTGCATATCGGCCATGCCAAGGCTATTTGTCTTGACTTTGGAATTGCCGACGACCATAACGGAATCTGTAATCTGCGTTTCGACGATACCAATCCGGTAAAAGAGGATGTGGAATATGTAGACGCTATTAAAGAGGACATCAAATGGCTCGGCTATCACTGGGAAAACGAATTTTATGCCTCCGATTATTTTCAGCAGCTCTGGGATTTTGCCGTGCAGCTGATTAAAGAGGGAAAAGCTTATATCGACGAGCAGAGCGCCGAACTGATTGCCGCACAGAAGGGTACACCTACGCAACCCGGCACAAACAGTCCGTACCGCGATCGCCCGGCCGACGAAAGTCTGGCGCTGTTCGAAAAAATGAACAGTGGCGAACTGGAAGAGGGCTCGATGGTGCTTCGTGCCAAAATCGACATGGCCAGCTCGAACATGCACTTCCGCGATCCGATTATTTATCGCGTGGTGAAAACTCCGCACCATCGTACGGGCGAAACCTGGAAAGCTTATCCGATGTACGATTTTGCTCACGGACAGAGTGATTTCTTCGAAGGTGTTACGCACTCGCTGTGTACGCTCGAATTTGTGCCTCATCGTCCGCTCTACGATTTGTTTATCGATTGGCTGAAAGAGGGCAAAGACCTGAATGATAACCGTCCGCGTCAGACCGAATTCAATAAATTGAACCTCAGCTATACACTGATGAGTAAGCGTAATCTGCTTACTTTGGTGAAAGAGGGACTGGTAAACGGCTGGGACGATCCGCGTATGCCTACATTGTGTGGTTTCCGCCGTCGCGGCTATTCGCCCGAATCTATTCATAAATTCATCGACAAGATTGGTTATACCACCTATGATGCGCTGAACGAATTCGCTCTGCTGGAAAGTGCTTTGCGCGAAGATCTGAACAGCCGCTCAACACGTGTTTCGGCGGTGCTGGATCCGGTGAAGCTGATCATTACCAACTATCCCGAAGGACAGGTGGAAGAGATGGAAGCCGTAAATAATCCGGAAGATCCGGCTGCAGGCACACATACCATCGAATTCAGCCGCGAGCTTTGGATTGAACGCGATGATTTCATGGAAGATGCACCGAAGAAATATTTCCGCATGACACCCGGTAAAGAGGTACGCCTGAAAAATTCGTATATCGTAAGCTGTACCGGTTGCAAAAAAGACGACGAAGGCAATATCATCGAAGTATATTGCGAATATGATCCGAA
>CAMTPG010000163.1 GCA_947074335.1 uncultured Parabacteroides sp. | reverse complement strand
TTACGAAACGGAGGCAATTCGGAAGTAGTAGAATGGGGAATCTGCTGGTCTGTTTCCAATAAGCAGCCCACAATCAAGAATAATTGTCTTACGGCAACCGATAGTTTATTTACCTGCAGCCTTACGGGTTTGCGCGGAGCTTCCACCTATTATTATACGGCTTATGCAACGAATGCAAACGGGTTAACCGGCTACGGACAAAGTTACTCGTTTACCACGCCGGCAATCTTTACCGATGCCACGGTTTCGGGGGTAAGCGGGCGCATGTTCTCTGCTGCATTTACGTTGTTTAATCAGGCTTATGTAGCCGGCGGCGATCTGGGCGAAACCTGCTCGTCTGATCTGGTCAGCTTCACAACGGGCGATGCACAATGGAATGCATTAAGTCCGTATCCGGCAGCCGCCGGACAAATGACAGCCTGCACACTGGGCAGTTATGCTTATCTGATGGGCGGTTTGAATAAGTCCGGAAAATCGGATGCTTTCTATCGGTATGATGCACGGGTAAATACCTGGAGTAATCTGGGTTCACTGCCCTGTACGCCGCGTTACGATGCCATGAGTTTTGTATATCGCGATTCGGTTTATCTGCTGGGCGGCGAAGATGATGCCCGTAAATCCAAAGAGTTGTGGCGGTATGATCCGGTGGCGCAGGATTGGCGTTTGGTTACAGCCGATTTTCCGGTTGCACAGAAAGGTGGTATAGCCATCGCAACCGATGATTTTGTATTAGCCGGTCTGGGCGAAGGGGCAGAAGGAAAGCTTTGGTTTGCTTCGGATAGCCTGACCAACTGGACTTCTTTATCTTCGGCCGGCTCACGCATCGGGCAGGTTTCTTCGGTAGTTCATTATCAGACAGGTCAGTGGAATAGTTTATTTATGATCAATGCACAGGGTAAAATCTGGGAATATCAGATTCGAAATAATCTCTGGATAGAACATACCACATGTCCTGCGGCAACAAACTATCATTTATTTGTTATAAATGAAAAGATCTATATTTTAGGTCAGAATTTATATAATCAGTCTTTTTTCAAACAATACGATCCGATCTGGGATCCCTCTAAATAAAAATGACTATGAAACGTGCGCAGGTTTTAAATGAGATAGCGAAACAGGTGGAACTCCTTTCACGGGAGCATCCTGATTATCAATATATTCCGCTTCATCAGAAACCTTCGCCGTCGATACCCGAAATCCGGGAGATGATGGAGCTGTTGCGGAAAGTAATCTTTCCGGGTTTCTTCGGGGCTGAACAGGAAGCACGACAGGATTCAATTACTTATTATATGGGTGTTTATCTGGAGCGTATTTTTGATTTACTGCAGGAACAGATCTACAACGGGCTCTGTTTTGAATCTGCCGTTTGTGGCGACTCGAAAGATAAAGCCTCGGAGCTTGCTCTGACCTTCATCAATAAGCTGCCTCATCTGAAATATCTCTTGTCTACCGATGTGAAAGCGATTTTAGACGGTGATCCCGCTGCACAAAGTGTGAGTGAGGTGATATTTTGTTATCCGGCTGTTTTTGCCATTCTCTATCAGCGTATTGCACATATTTTATATTCGCTGGAGGTGCCGGTGCTTCCCCGCATCATTACCGAAATGGCGCATGCCGAAACGGGTATTGATATTCATCCCGGCGCACAGATCGGCGAATATTTCAGTATCGATCACGGAACCGGCGTAGTGATCGGACAAACCACAATCATTGGTAATCATGTAAGATTGTATCAGGGGGTAACACTGGGAGCTCGTAATTTTACCTTAGATGATGCGGGTTTGCCTATGGATGTGCCGCGTCATCCCATTCTCGAAGACCATGTTACGATTTATTCGAATACTTCGGTTTTAGGTCGTATCACGATCGGAAAATGCTCTGTGATAGGTGGTAACATCTGGCTTACCAACAGTGTGCCTGCCTATTCGAAAATTTTACAGTCGAAAGCTGTGGAAGATAAATGAAAAAAACCTTTTTTATTTAAAATAATTCTGTAAGTTTGCCACTACAGTCTTATATGTAACCTTAAAATAATATGCAATGAGCAGGATACAATCAATAACGGATCTGCTGCATAAACGTGAGCTTTATCAATCAGAGCTCCGGTTTCGTGAAGAAAGCAATCAGATCGTTATTACGGATGATAATCTATCCGAACTATTAACTTCCAGGAAAAAGCAAATACTTATCTGCGGAGGAACAGGTTGTCGGGCTTCGCAAAGCGAACAGATCATCGAAAACTTCAAAAAAGAGATTCGGAATCATCAACTGATCGATTTTGTAGAGGTGGTGCAGACCGGTTGTTTTGGTTTTTGCGAGAAAGGTCCGATCGTA
Source organism: uncultured Parabacteroides sp. (assembly GCA_947074335.1). Taxonomy (GTDB): domain Bacteria; phylum Bacteroidota; class Bacteroidia; order Bacteroidales; family Tannerellaceae; genus Parabacteroides. Next base: position 3,960 of record CAMTPG010000163.1, on the reverse strand, counting down.
AAAATCATTCCCGATAATACCTTCTATGTACAGGTCACGCCCGAAGATGTAAGCGAGATCTTCAATAAGCATATCATTGCCGGACAGAAAGTAGATCGTCTGCTTTATGTGGATCCGGCAACTCATCAGCATATTCCCGATTCAAAACATATTAATTTCTATAAAAAGCAGTTGCGTATAGCATTACGTAATTGTGGATTTATCAATCCCGAAAGTATCGAAGAGTATATTGCCCGCGATGGTTATATGGCGCTGGCAAAGGCTTTAACAGAAATGACACCCGAAGAGGTGATTCAGGTTGTTATCGATTCTGGATTGCGCGGAAGAGGCGGCGGCGGTTTCTCTACCGGATTGAAATGGCAGATTACCCGCAAGTCGAAAGCAAAACAGAAATATGTGGTTTGTAATGCCGACGAAGGTGATCCGGGTGCTTTTATGGACCGCTCAATTCTGGAAGGTGATCCGCACTCGATAGTTGAAGCTATGGCGATCAACGGCTATTGTACAGGAGCCGATAAAGGACTTGTTTATATCCGTGCCGAATATCCGCTGGCTGTGGAGCGACTGAAGACGGCTATCCGTCAGGCTCGCGAACGCGGTCTGTTGGGCAAACATATACTGGGTACTGATTTTTCTTTCGATATCGAAATTCGTTACGGTGCCGGCGCCTTTGTATGTGGCGAAGAAACAGCACTGATACACAGCATGGAGGGGTTGCGTGGCGAAGCTACGGTTAAACCGCCATTTCCCAGCGAGCAGGGTTACAAAGGTTATCCCACCAATGTGAATAATGTGGAAACCTATGCCAACATTCCTGTAATCTTACTGAAAGGGGCTGTCTGGTTTAGCGGCATCGGAACGGGAAAAAGTAAAGGTACCAAAGTATTTGCACTGGCCGGAAAAGTGAACAATGTGGGTTTGATCGAAGTACCCATGGGCACCACGCTGCGTGAGGTGATTTTTGATATCGGTGGCGGCATCAAAGATGGCAAGAAGTTCAAGGCGGTGCAAACCGGCGGTCCGTCGGGCGGTTGTCTGACCGAGAAACATCTGGATCTGCCAATCGATTACGACAATCTGCTGGCTGCCGGCTCGATGATGGGATCGGGCGGTATGATCGTGATGGATGAAGATGATTGCATGGTTGCCGTAGCCAAATTCTATCTGGATTTTACGGTTGAAGAATCATGCGGTAAATGTGCACCCTGTAGGATCGGTAACAAACGCCTGTATGAAATTCTGGAGAAACTGACCAACGGTCAGGGCGAACCCGAAGATCTGGAACGGTTAAGTAATCTGGCATTAGTGATTAAAGATACAGCACTTTGCGGACTGGGACAAACGTCTCCCAATCCGATTCTATCTACCATGGATAATTTCTTCGAAGAATATCTGGCGCATGTCAAGGAGCATCGCTGCCCGGCGCATCAATGTCGCTCGCTGACACAATATTTCATCAATCCCGAAAAATGTAAAGGCTGTACACTTTGTGCCCGGTCGTGTCCGGTCAATGCCATCACCGGCGAACGCAAACTGCCGCATGTTATCAATCTCTCCGGCTGCATACGCTGTGGTTCCTGCATTGAGAAATGTAAGTTTGGCGCTGTTTATGTACATTAATAATCAGTTAAGTAGAAAAGCCATGGAAAAAATAAAACTCACCATCGATAAACGAGCCGTGGAAGTTCCGAAAGGAACCACACTGCTGGATGCCGCACGCAGTATCGGTATCCGGATTCCTACTTTATGTTATATGAAGCTGGAAGATCTGAATTATGAAAATAATCCCGGCGCCTGCCGCATTTGTGTGGTCGAAGTTGCCGGTCGCCGCAATCTGGCACCAGCCTGCAAAACCGAATGTACCGAAGGCATGGTGGTACACACGCATACGCCGCGTGTAATTAATGCACGAAAAACCGTGATGGAACTGATTCTTTCCAATCATCCCGGCGAATGTCTGGTGTGCAGCAGCAACGGACATTGCGAATTGCAGGAAATTGCCAAAGATCTGGGGATTCGTCAGATTCGGTATAAAGGAGAAATGTCAACCTTCACTGTCGATCGGTCGCCGGCCATCGTACGCAATATGAATAAATGTATCATGTGCCGCCGTTGCGAGACCATGTGTAATGATATACAGACTGTTGGTGCGCTGACAGCCGTAAACCGCGGATTCAATGCGGCAGTATCTACTGCTTTCGAGCGCGATATAGCCGGAAGTACCTGTTCGTATTGCGGACAATGCGTTTCGGTTTGTCCCGTAAATGCCCTGAGCGGACGAAACACGCAGCAGCCTGTGCTGCAGGCACTGGCCGATCCGGATAAGATTGTTATTGCACAAACCGCGCCGGCCGTACGTACGGCACTTGGACGTGATTTCGGATATGATGCCGGCACGCTGGTTACCGGGAAAATGGTTTCTGCACTCCGGCAACTGGGTTTCGATTATGTATTTGATACCGATTTCGCAGCCGATCTGACGATCATGGAAGAGGGAACAGAGCTATTACATCGACTGACTAATTTCCTGAAAGATCCCGAATCGGCGAAAATGCCGCTGATGACCAGCTGCTGTCCGGGCTGGGTGAGTTTCGTGGAACAGCATTTCCCGGAGTTGCGCGAAAACCTGTCTACGGCTAAGAGTCCGCAGCAGATGTTCGGCGCCATCGCCAAAAGTTATTTCGCCGAGAAGTTGGGTGTAGATCGCGAAAAGCTCGTGGTTGTTTCTATTATGCCCTGCCTGGCCAAGAAATATGAAGCCAGCCGGCCGGAATTTGCCAATCACAGCAATCCCGACGTGGATATCTCCATTTATACCCGCGAGCTGGCGCGTCTGATACGAAGTGCCAATATCAATTTTATGGAACTGCCCGATAGTGAGTTTGATATGCCAATGGGCGCATCAACAGGTGCATCCGTTATTTTCGGAACAACGGGCGGTGTGATGGAGGCGGCCTGTCGCACAGCATACGAACATTTCACCAAACAATCGCTCGAAAAGATTGAGTTTGATGAGATACGCGGGCTCGAAGGTGTTCGTTCGGCAACGATCGATTTCGGCGGTTTCCCGTTGAAGGTTGGTATTGCTCACGGACTGGGTAACGCCCGCAAACTGGTGCAAGAGGTAAAACAGGGAAAATCGCCTTATCACGTGATTGAAATCATGGCTTGCCCGGGCGGATGCATTGGCGGCGGCGGTCAGCCGTTCCATAAAGGACGAATGGATGTGCTTCGCAGGCGTGCTTCCGCATTATATGCCGAAGATAAGTCGAAAGAATTACGCAAAAGTCATGAGAATCCTTATATACAAAAGCTCTATGCCGAATACCTGGGCGAACCCTGCGGTGTTCGTGCGCATCAGCTGTTGCATACGCATTATGTAGACCGGAAAGAGATTGTCAATATGTTTTCACACGAAAATCAGGAGTCATAATAGCATGGAAAAGATACAATTATGTAAAAATAATGTGGATGAGCTGGTTGTGATTTGCAACGAACACAACAACGATCCGGGCGAACTGATTAATATCCTGCATGCCGCACAGGGCATTTTTGGTTTTCTGCCGCGCGAAGTGCAGGAGATTGTGGCATTTCAGCTTCAGATTCCTGTGTCGAGGGTTTACGGCGTGGTTACCTTTTATTCCTTCTTCACCATGACGCCTAAAGGCAAATATCCCGTTTCGGTATGTATGGGCACAGCCTGTTATGTGCGCGGAGCCGAAGCCGTACTGGATGAATTTCAGAAGCTGCTGGAGATTAAGGTGGGAGAGACTACGCCCGACGGACTTTTCTCGCTGGATTGTCTGCGATGCGTAGGCGCTTGCGGACTGGCACCGGTTGTTACCATTGCCGGCAAAGTATATGGTCGGTTAACGGCCGAAAAGGTACGCGATATCTTAGCCGAATATTATTTGCAGGAGCAGGAGTAAATAAACAAATGTTGTCAGCAATAACAGCATT
>CAMTPG010000162.1 GCA_947074335.1 uncultured Parabacteroides sp. | reverse complement strand
TTAAGAGAAGAAGGAGTCGTTTCGAAAGAAGCTGACTCCTTTTTTCGTTTATGGCAAGTTTATAAGGTGTGTGATTTATGGCCTTAAGTTTTCCTGCCTTTTATATTCGCTGTTTCTCAGATTTAATTTCATCATATCTGTTAATTCATTTTCCAATTGCACAGAGACAGATAGAATTTCGTCGTGGTCGAATTTCTATCAGTCATTCAAAAAACCTGGTTTCTCCGGATTATGAATTTGCGAATAAACTCAGTTGATCAGGATCGGCGGATAAATTCGGTTGTTATGTTGTTACTATGTATATAATAAAGGAATCTGCAGATAGACGCGGTTGTTCAAGTTGTCTCTGTATATATAACAAATGAATCTGCGGATCAATCAGATTGATGCAATTATACTTATGGTTATTTTTTCTTCATGAAAGCTGAGATTCTTCTTTTCTTGATTGTTTCGGGATTTTGAATTCTGCTGATAATTTCAAGCTTAATAAAATAGCCCTGTTTCAGATTATAAAATATGCATCAATTAGATTTCACTCAAACCGAAATATGTTCTTTGGATTAACTCTATAAATTTTTGTGATCAGAGTCTTATTATTTCTCATTTTCTTGTTATCTCATTCTCTCTTTTGTATTTTATAAAAACAGATAGATCCGATGCGATCTGGCTAATTTATAACTGTCAATTATGTTCATATTTATTTACTCATATAATATCCGGCCATTTTACGCGTTAATTAATTATCTACGAAGGAATGTATAATATGAAAAATATCTATGATTCGCGTCAGCGATTAAAATATATCTTTATTATTACTGCTGTTCTGATTGCTATTGCTTCAGTAGTAGTCTCTGATTTGTTAATTAAGGATCTGGCACAAGAAGAGCGACAGAAGATGGAAGTCTGGGCAGATGCCACCCGTTTAACGGCTAGTATGAATTCGGAACTTGATATGTCGCTTGTGCTGAAGATTATTCAGGGTAACACTACGATCCCGGTTGTTCTGTGTAATGATAATGATGAAATTCTTGCGGATAAAAATATAACTTTTCCAGAAAAGGATTTGGATGAATTTAAACAGGCCATTGTTCAGGAGCTGAAAAATAAGAATGTAATTGTAATTGATCTGGGTGATGGTACCAGTCAATATGTATATTATGATGATTCGATCATATTGAAACGATTGTTGATCTATCCTTATGTACAGCTTTCGGTTGTATTTGTTTTTATTCTGATCGCTTTTCTGGCACTTGCCAGTACAAAAAAAGCCGAGCAAAATAAAGTATGGGTGGGATTGTCAAAAGAAACAGCTCATCAGTTAGGAACTCCCATCTCTTCCCTGATTGCCTGGATGGTTTATCTGAAAACTAAAGATATTGATCCGCTTCTGTTGGACGATATGGATAAAGATGTAAAGCGACTTGAAATGATAGCCGAGCGCTTTTCTAAAATCGGCTCCAATCCGGATTTGGATCAGGTTGATATCAACCAGTCTCTGGTTTCGGCACTGAATTATATGGGGACACGAATTTCAGGCAAAGTGAAAATTCATACTTGTCTGACCTCTTCACCGCTTTATGTATCGATGAGTGATTCGCTTTTTGCCTGGGTGATTGAAAACCTCACTAAAAACGCAATCGATGCCATGGAAGGACAGGGCGATATTATCTATACGGTTATCGATCATGGGAAATCTGTTTATCTGGATATTGCAGATACCGGAAAAGGAATTCCGAAATCCAAATTTAAAACAGTTTTTAATCCCGGTTATACCACGAAAAGCAGAGGCTGGGGGCTTGGATTATCGCTTGTAAAACGAATTATAGAATCATATCATAATGGAAAAATCTTTGTAAAAAGTTCTGATCCCGGTAAAGGCACAACTTTTCGCATTGAATTTAAGAAATATAAGAGCTAATTTTACTAAACAAGAAAAATAAAGAAGAAGATCTTGCATTTGTGTTTAGATTTTTCGTACCTTTGCAAGGTTTTTACACTACAAGGCTTTGGGAAAGTTTAAATTATATAATATCGATTTGAAAAATCTCACTCCGGGAGTACACGAATTCGAGTACCTGCTGGAGAATAAGTTTTTTGTAGACATCGATGGTGATTTGGTTCAGAAAGGTAAAGTGAAAGTCAACCTTACCGTGAAACGTTCTACCATGATGTTCGAAATGAACTTTCAGATAGATGGTGTTGTTATGGTACCATGTGATAGATGTCTCGATGATATGGAGATGCCTATTGATACGCATAATCGACTGGTTGTAAAATTCGGCAAAGAATATGCTGAAGAAAATGATGAAGTGGTAATCATACCGGAAGATGAAGGCTCTATTAATATAGCCTGGTTCTTGTATGAATTTATTGCATTGGCTATTCCGATGAAGCATATTCATGCTCCCGGAAAATGTAATAAAACCATGTCGTCTAAACTAAAAAAGCATTCGGCTAAAAGTACAACCGATGAAGATGAGTTTGATGATGGTGATATGGACGATGATGATGTCTCATTAGATGATGATGACATGCCAACAACAACCGACCCGCGATGGGATGGTCTGAAAGGATTGCTAGAGAATGATAACAATTAAATAAATTAAAACATGGCACATCCTAAAAGAAGACAAGGTAAAACTAGAACAGCCAAAAGAAGAACTCATGACAAGGCTGTAACTCCTACTATGGCTATTTGCCCGAACTGTGGTGCATGGCATATTTATCACACTGTGTGTGGTGAGTGTGGCTATTACAGAGGAAAATTAGCTATCGAAAAGCAAGTAGCAGTATAAGTTGTTTATTCTGATTCAACAGAGTTAGATGAACTAAGAAATAGCCCTAAAAGTTTTTTTAGGGCTTTTTTTACAAAAAGGAGAACTGTTCCTTTATAATTTTAAAATTATGGATAAGATAAATGCGGTTATTACAGGCGTTGGTGCATATGTTCCGGAAGATATATTGTCGAACGAAGATATTTCTAAATTAGTTGATACAACTGATGAATGGATTATGACCCGCGTGGGAATAAAAGAGCGCCGAATTTTAAAAGGAGAAGCTTTAGGTACCTCCTACATGGGTATCCGTGCCGTACGAGAACTATTGGAGAAAACACAGACTGATCCTTCAGAAATAGAAGTTATTTTGGTAGCTACTACTACTCCGGATCATCATTTCCCCACTACAGCTTCTATCATTGCTCATCATACAGGTTGTGCAAATGCGATGACTTTCGATTTGCAGGGAGCATGTGCCGGCTTTTTATACGGCCTCGAAACCGGATCGAATTATATTCGTTCGGGAAGATATAAAAAAGTAATTGTAGTTGCCGGCGATAAAATGACGGCAATAACTGATTATACAGATCGTACCACCTGTCCTTTATTTGGCGATGGTTGTGGTGCGGTATTATTGGAACCTACTACCGAAGAGATCGGAGTAATAGATACTATTCTTCGTACTGATGGTGTAGGTTATTCACATTTAATCATGAAATCAGGCGGTTCTGCTTATCCGCCAAGTCATGAAACGGTAGATAATCGTGAACACTGCGTTTTCCAGGATGGAAAATATGTATTTAAATATGCAGTATCTTATATGGCTGATGTTGCAGCTGAAATAGCAGAACGAAATAACTTAACCCATGATGACATTGCCTGGATTGTCCCTCATCAAGCAAATTTGCGTATAATTGATGCTACTGCTAAACGATTGGGTGTTGATATGCAAAAGGTAATGATAAACATCCAGCGATACGGAAATACAAGCGCCGGAACAATTCCACTCTGTTTGTGGGAATGGGAAGATCAGCTTAAAAAAGGCGACAATATTATATTGGCTGCTTTTGGTGCCGGATTTACCTGGGGTGCTGTTTATCTAAAATGGGGTTATGATGGAAAAAAAGCATAAATCGGGATTTGTTAATATCGTTGGCAATCCCAATGTAGGTAAGTCTACATTAATGAACCGGCTGGTGGGCGAGCGGATCTCAATTATTACATCCAAAGCGCAAACCACCCGGCATCGTATTATGGGTATTGTCAATACCGAAGATATGCAGATTGTTTATTCGGATACACCCGGGGTGTTACAACCGAATTACAAGTTGCAGGAATCGATGTTGAACTTCTCTGAATCGGCACTTGGTGATGCCGATGTGTTATTATATGTAACAGATGTAGTTGAAACGATTGATAAAAATGAATTATTTCTTCAACGTATTCAGAAAATGACTTGTCCTGTGTTGTTATTGATTAATAAGATTGATACCACGACACAGGAAGCTTTGGAGAAATTGGTTCAGGAATGGAAAGCCGTGTTACCGAATGCGGAAATTATTCCCATCTCTGCTCTTTCTAATTTCAACATTGATTATTTAAAGCGCCGGATAGAGGAGCTGATGCCCGAATCGCCTCCCTATTTTGAAAAAGATGCATTGACAGATAAACCGGCCCGTTTTTTTGTAACGGAAATCATTCGCGAGAAAATTCTGTTATATTATCAGAAGGAGATTCCTTATGCCGTAGAGGTAGTTGTTGAGCTGTTCAAAGAAGAAAAAGATTTGATACATATCAAAGCACTTGTAATCGTTGAACGCGACTCACAAAAAGGAATTATCATCGGACATCGTGGTCAGGCTTTAAAGAAAGTCGGAGCCATGGCACGCAAGGATATCGAACGTTTCTTCGGGAAGAAAGTATTCCTCGAAATGTTTGTAAAAGTGGAAAAAGACTGGCGCAACCGCGATAAGTTTTTGAAAAACTTCGGTTACCAGTTGGATTAATTGAACCAACACAGATAAATGATATGGGAAATTTAGTTGCAATTGTAGGACGACCCAATGTAGGTAAATCTACGCTGTTCAATCGACTGACGCAGACTCGTCAGGCTATTGTGAACGAAGAAGCCGGTACTACACGCGACCGTCAATATGGAAAAGTAGACTGGCGAGGACGTGAGTTTTCTTTAGTCGATACCGGAGGATGGGTACTCAACTCCGATGATGTTTTTGAAGAAGAAATTAATAAACAGGTGAAAATTGCCATCGAAGAGGCAGATGTGATTCTCTTTACCGTAGATGTAATGAACGGAATCACCGATCTGGATCTCGATGTAGCCAAGATTTTACGTCGCAGTAAGAAACCTGTTATTGTGGTAGCCAATAAAGCCGATAACTACGAATTGCATCCTGCCGCCTCAGAATTTTATTCGCTGGGGCTTGGCGAACCGTACTGTGTTTCGGCTATCAACGGCTCTTATACCGGCGACTTGCTGGATAAGATTGTAGAAACACTTCCCGAAGATCAGGAGGATGAACTGGATGAAGAACTGCCGCGTATCGCCATTATCGGCCGACCCAATGCAGGTAAATCATCTCTGATTAATGCCTTCATCGGCGAAGATCGTCATATAGTTACCGATATCGCCGGAACAACCCGCGATTCTATTTATACAAAATACAATAAATTCGGTCTGAATTTTTATCTGGTAGATACTGCCGGTATCCGTAAGAAAGGCAAGATTAATGAAGATCTTGAATATTATTCGGTGATTCGATCTATCCGGGCCATCGAAAATTCGGATGTTTGTGTCTTAATGGTAGATGCCACCCGTGGTATTGAAAGTCAGGATTTGAATATATTCTCGCTGGTTCAGAAAAATAACAAAGGCCTGGTAGTTTGTGTGAATAAATGGGATTTGGTAGAAGATAAGAATCAGAAGGTGATCGACAGTTATACCAATGCGATCCGTGAGCGTTTTGCTCCTTTTACTGATTTTCCGATTCTCTTTATTTCGGCTTTAACCAAACAGCGCATTCTGAAAGTGCTCGAAACGGCAGAGATGGTTTACAACAATCGTAAACGTCGCGTGCCTACGGCTAAACTGAATGAGATTATGCTGCCGATCATCGAGAATTATCCGCCACCGGCCTGGAAAGGAAAATATATCAAGATCAAATATATCACACAGCTTCCTGCAGGTCAGGTGCCCTCTTTTGTATTCTTCTGTAATTTGCCGCAATGGATCAAAGATCCGTATAAGCGTTTTTTGGAGAATAAAATCCGGGATAACTGGGATTTTAACGGAACACCGATTAATATATTTATTCGCGAGAAATAATAAAAAACCGGATGCTGAATTAAACAGCATCCGGTTTTTTTATGGAATTCAATGAGCCTTTAATAACTATTCAGCAATTTTTCGAGTGCTTCCACCATTTCGGCAGCTGTTTGCGTATTAGCGCTCATGCCTTCGGGTGTAAAACGTGCTATCGCTTCATTTAATTTCTTCAGTTGCGATGTGGCTCCTTTTGCGGCTAATTCATCGCG
>CAMTPG010000161.1 GCA_947074335.1 uncultured Parabacteroides sp. | reverse complement strand
TCGAAAGGCAAACACCCTGAAATCATGCAATCCCGGGGCAACCGTCAATTTATCTTTTCCCGAAAAGCTGATCCAGCAATCCCGATAAACTATCAATATCGGCATCCGATGTGTCCCACGAAGTAACCAGTCGCGCTTCACTCACCGCCTCATTCCACATATAAAAGAAATAATGCTCCTGCAATACGCGCAGCGGCTCGGCAGGAATGGTAAAAAAGAGCTGATTGGTTTCGGGCTTCTGCGTAAAACGGATTTCCGGATATTTTTGCAGCACGGCAGCCAGACGGGCAGCTTTATGATTAGCCTGCCGGGCATTTTCCAGCCAGAGATTATTTTTCAGGTAAGGAATAAACTGAGCCGAGAGATAACGCAACTTCGAAGCCAACTGGGCAGACTGCTTCCGGTAAAACGCCAGATTTTCGGCCAGCTCCGGACGGAAAGTAATCACCGCCTCACCCATCAGCATACCGTTTTTGGTTCCGCCGAAACTTAATATATCAACACCCGCATCCACCGTTGCCTCTTTAAGTGTACAATTCAGATAAGCACAGGCATTAGCCAGCCGGGCGCCATCCATATGCAGATACATAGCATGCTGATGCAACAGATCGGCAATCGCTTTTACCTCTTCGCAAGTATAAACCGTACCCAATTCAGTAACCTGCGAAATATAAACCGCTTTGGGCTGCGAATGATGACAGACACCAAAATGGCGCAAGTGCGGTTTTATCAGTTCGGGAGTCAGTTTACCGTCGGGAGTCGATACCGGAATCAGCGCACAACCCGTCATACGCGCCGGCGCACCACATTCGTCCACAAAAATATGTGCTGTATCCGAACAGATGATGCTGTTAAACGAACGTGTCACCGCCTGCAAAGCTACCGAATTAGCTCCGGTTCCGTTAAACACAAAAAAGGGAGCAGCTGTATCGCCAAAAAACTCCCGTATGACGGCAATCGCTTCGGCCGTCCACGGATCGTCACCATAACCTACCGCATGATCTACATTGGCCCGGTTCACTGCATCCAATACCAAGGGATGCACTCCTGAATTGTTGTCACTTGCAAAACTTCTCATTTTCTTTTTCTGATTGTTATATTTAATATAATGTATACAAAATTCGATTCCTCGATTTTATCCGGCCAAAATACAAACAAAAAACGGGAGTATCTTAATCAGATACTCCCGTTTTTAATGTTTTGATTAATGAAAATCTTTCAGCACCCGCTGTAATTCTTGCCGGGCAAAGAAAATGCGACTTTTCACCGTTCCAAGCGGAACGCCTAATTTTTCCGCGATTTCATTATACTTATAACCACTCAAAAACATAGAAAAAGGAATCTTTAACTCATCATTCAGACCACTAATCGCCTTAGTAATCTCTTTAATCTGGAAAGCGCCGTCCGGAGAGTTAAAGCCGGAATCACTTACTACATCCAGATTATACAGGTCTACCCCCTGATCTACCACAGTTTGAGTTCTTACAATTTTGTGGTAATTGTTGATAAAAATGTTACGCATAACAGTCAGGACCCATCCTTTAAAGTTAATGTTATCGACAAACTTATCCTGATTGTCGAGCACTTTAAGCGTTGTGTCCTGCATCAGATCCTGGGCATCATCACGATTTGCTGTGAGCATGAGCGCAAAATTCATCATATTCTCTTGCATGCTCAATAATTTTTTCTGAAATTGCAACGCATTCATGTTAATAACATTTTAAAAAAGGTTCACATACCGGTTTAATTATTATCCTTCCCACATCAAGGATAACACAAATGTAAAAATTAATTTTAAATGAAAAAGTTAATTAACTTTATTTGACATATTTATATTTTATTTATCAATAAAAGTCTAAGAAGAGATGAACTTTTTCTATTTTTACATATTTTAAATGTTTTACAGCACAATTTATAACACTTTAGTGTTACATTAACACAACATACGTGTTACAATTACATATTTACTAACTTTAATTAACAAATTAATCACACGATATCATAATGTATCTATTACGAAAACTAACAGTACTGCTTTTATTTCTGATGATAATACTGACAGGAAATGCCGGCGGGAAAAAACCGCTGATTTATAAAATCGATATCAATACCGAGATCGGAAGTACAAGCCGTATCTATCTGAAACGTGGTATGGAAGAGGCGAATCAGCTGCATGCGGATGCTATATTATTACACATGAATACCTATGGCGGCCATGTGGATGCTGCCGATTCCATGCGTACAGCTATTCTATACAGTCCGATTCCGGTTTATGTGTTCATCGATAACAATGCAGCATCGGCCGGTGCACTGATTTCCATCGCCTGCGATAAAATTTACATGCGTAAAGGTGCCAATATCGGCGCGGCAACTGTAGTAGATCAGAGCGGATCGGCCATGCCGGATAAATATCAATCGTATATGCGTTCAATGATGCGCTCCACCGCCGAAGCACACGGACAGGACACAATCATCAGCCAGCGCGGCGATACCACATTTAAATGGGTGCGCGATCCGCTGATTGCAGAAGCCATGGTAGATGATCGCGTGATCGTTCCAAACCTGATAGACAGCGGCAAAGTATTAACCTTTACCGCCGGCGAAGCGCAGCACTGGGGTTTTTGCGACGGCATTGCCGAGACGCCCGACGAAGTGATTACTCAACATTTGGGTTTTACCGACTACGATACTAAAACTTACAAGCCGAATTGGCTTGACAAACTGAAGGGATTCCTGACCAATCCGATCTTTCAGTCTATTCTGATCAGTATTATTATAGGCGGCATCTATTTCGAACTGCAAACACCCGGCATGGGTTTCCCGTCGATTGCGGCACTGATTGCAGCCATTCTTTATCTTACGCCACTTTATATCGACGGACTGGCAGCCAACTGGGAGATTCTGATTTTTCTGATCGGTCTGATTTTGATTGCGCTCGAGGTGTTTGTGATTCCGGGATTCGGTGTGGCCGGTATTCTGGGCATTATTCTGGTAGCGGGCGGCCTCGTTATGTCGCTGCTGGATAACACCAATTTCGATTTTCAGGGTGTAAGCACGAAACAGATGAATGAATCAGTGCTTACCGTAGTGGCCGGACTTGTGCTGGGCTTTGTGCTGATGATCTGGATTTCGAACCGGATCGGCCGGAAAGGGATGTTCAGACATGTTGCCTTGCAAACTGATCTGGAAGATGCAGCGGCAGCGCCCGATTTGCGGGATCTGATCGGGCAACAGGGCGTGACAACAACCATTTTGCGTCCGTCAGGCAAAGTTGAGATCGATGGCGAAGTGTATGATGGCATCTCCGAAATCGGATTTATTGAAAAAGGAAAACGGGTTGTGGTGGTGCGCTACGAAAATGCGCAGGTTTATGTAGAAACCCTGCGATAAACAATGTGTTTATCTATCACATCATAATATAAGGCCTGCATGGCGATCAGATCGCTCAGGATATTTTTGGCTGTATAATGATTGATACGGCCGATGCGACAAAACTGGGTTATCGACACAAATGAGTGTGCATCCAGATAATCGAAAAGCCGCTCTACCGGTTTGCTGATTTTGAGCAGCGTGCCGTTGGTTTGCAGTTGTTTTTGCCAGGACAGCACCAGCACATCGTTAGCCAGTATATTTTCGTCGGCCACCCGGATAAAAGCTTTGTATTTATCCGATTTATCGGGTGCGCGATAGGGTTTTTCGGCTCCCGGAGCTATTTCAATTTCGAGTACCGTTTTCCCCTGAATGGTCCAGCGTCGGGCTTCGAAAGGCACTTTGGGTTGTGTATACATTTCGGAGGCAGCTTCAATCATGTAATATTCTTCGTCGCTCCGCACGCCCGAAATGGCGCCGTTATCTTTCACGCCGATCAGTAAACGGCCGCCGTCAGTATTGGCAAAAGCACTGAGTGTGCGTGCAATCTTTTTGCTGTCGCTTACTTCAAACTTAAAATCGAGTTGTTGATGTTCGCCCTGTTCAATCAATAGTTCCAGCGGATGTCTCTTTTTCATTTTGGTTGTCGCTTTAGCCGACAAAATTAAAATAAATCCATAACTTTGTCAATAAAAGCTACAAAAGCATGTCACATATTCCGACACTGATATCCGATCTTGCCGTAATCCTTATTTCTGCCGGATTAGTTACGCTGCTGTTTAAGTGGCTCAAACAGCCGGTTGTGCTGGGTTATATTGTAGCCGGTATTCTGACCGGATCGTCAGTCAAATTTCTTCCCACCGTAAGCGATCCCGAAAGTATCCGCATCTGGGCCGATATAGGTGTAATCTTCCTGCTTTTTGCCCTTGGACTTGATTTCAGTTTTAAGAAACTGATGAAAGTAGGCGGTACAGCAGTGATAGGCGCCGTTACGATTATGATCGGGATGATGACTCTTGGATATTCAACCGGCTTGTTGCTGGGTTGGGGACAAATGAACAGTCTTTTTCTGGGCGGCATGCTTTCTATGTCGTCTACCACCATTATATTTAAAGCCTTCGATGACATGGGCTTGCGCAACCGGCGCTTTGCCGGTGTTGTATTCGGCATCCTGGTCGTAGAAGATCTGTTTGCCGTTTTACTGATGGTTTTACTTTCCACGCTGGCTGTCAGCAAACATGTGGAAGGTGTGGAATTACTGAATAGTGTGATTAAACTGGCGGCCTTTTTGTTGTTCTGTTTTGTAATCGGCATCTTTCTGATTCCCTCTTTTCTGCGCAAAACGCGAAAAATGCTGAATGATGAAACATTACTCATTGTCAGCCTCGGATTGCTGCTCGGCATGGTAATGATTGCCACTTTTGCCGGATTTTCGTCGGCTCTCGGCGCTTTCCTGATGGGTTCGATTCTGGCCGAAACCATCGAAGCCGAACGCATCGAGCATGTTATCCGGCCGGTTAAAGATCTGTTTGGCGCCATCTTCTTTGTTTCGGTGGGCATGCTGATCGATCCGGTGATGCTCTGGGAATATAAATTCCCGATCCTGATTCTGACTGCCGTAGTAATGCTGGGACAGATTCTGTTTGCCAGCTTCGGCGTGTTTGTTTCGGGGCAGCCGCTCAAGATTGCCATTCAGTCGGGCTTCTCGCTGGCTCAGATTGGCGAGTTTGCTTTTATTATTGCCGGCCTGGGACTCACACTCAAAGTAACTGACAACTATTTATATCCGATTGTTGTAGCAGTTTCAGTGATTACTACATTTACAACACCTTATATGATCCGGGCAGCAGAACCCGCATATCAGTTTATACATCGTATATTACCCGAACCGTGGAAGAAATTCACCGAACGCTACGGCTCCGGATCCAATACCATTCGCCAGCAAAATGCCTGGAATAAATTACTGAAGGCATTGCTGAAAATTGTAGCCATTTACACCGTTATCTCGCTGATGATGATTTTCATCTGGCTGCGTTTTGTTTCACCCTTCATTACCAGTGAGATTCCGGGAATTCGGGGCGAGATACTTTCGCTGGCGCTGATTTTGCTTTTAATCTCTCCGCTTCTGCGTGCTATTATGATGAAGAAAAATCATTCTGAAGAGTTCCAGAAATTATGGGTCGACAGTAAATATAATCGTGGTCCGTTAGTTTCACTGATCATTTTGCGCATTTTATTATGCGTCGGCATGGTGATGCTTCCGGTAGCCCGTTTGCTAAATACGGCCGCCGGACTCGGACTTGCAATTGCGGCTACTGTAATTATTCTGGTTATCTTTTCGCAACGCCTTAAGCGACAATCTATTTTACTCGAACGGCGTTTCTTCAGCAATCTGAGTGCGCGTGAGAAAGAGCAGGAAAAAAATGCGCCCATCAACCAGCGTTTTGCCAATCACCTGCTTGAGCGGGATCTGCATCTGGCTGATTTTGAAGTAAAACAAAACTCACCCAGTACCGGAAAAACCTTAAAGGAACTCGATTTCAGAAAGAAATGCAATGTCAATGTGGTAACTATTATCCGGGGCGATAAAACCATCAATATTCCGGGCGGCGACGAACGCCTTTATCCTTTTGACAAGCTGGTGGTTGTGGGATCGGATGAAGATTTGAGTCATTTCCGGAAATATATTGAAGAGCGCTATAAACATCTGCCACAGGAAATCAGTCCGCGTAAAGAGGTGAATATGGAACAGTTTATCATTACAAAAGGATCGGGACTGATAGGTCGTACCATATTAGAATCGGGCATTCGCGATAAAGCCACCTGTCTGGTTATCGGCATTGAACGCGGTGACAAATCCATCCAGAATCCTTCGCCGGCCACGGTGTTTGAAGAGGGTGATATTGTCTGGATTGTTGGCGAACACGAAAAAGTGGTGCAGCTGAGTGAAGGAAAAGTGGTGCAGTAATAATCGGATGTT
>CAMTPG010000160.1 GCA_947074335.1 uncultured Parabacteroides sp. | reverse complement strand
GCGGTTTTTTGAACCAGTGCAGCATGGAAATGACCGGGATCGAGTGTGATTAACCGCACTTCGCCGGGAACGCCGCTAAAAGGTCGCTCTTTTTGGGGCTTTTCGGCACAGGATGTGCAGGCCAATAGCGCGGCCATCGAAAACAGAAGATAGTTTTTCATGTATATATTATTAAATTAAATCAACAATCAGGCTCCATAGGTTGGCCTGTGCAACAAAGATAATAAAACATTTATTCCGAACCTATAGCTTATAATCGGGAAGATACCAGTCTGTCCTGATATACGGTTAGAATCCTTGATTAGTACTATTCTTATAACATCCCTGTTAAATAGAAAGCTTGTCTTAATGTGAGGTTTTACCGGATGTTTTTCCTCCCGTTTACAATTCAAGCTCCTGCAACTCATACGTAACTCAAAAAGTTATGCAGAATCAGATTTATTCATACTTTAATCCGCATATAGACAGACTCTGTGCCGGAGGCCTTGGTACTGATTGCCGCACTGCTATGTACTGACTGCCCGATGCCGGGGCACTGAAAACTCATTGTACAATGAGTTGGCTATATGTTGTACAATGAATCGGTCGTTGGTTGTACAATGTATTACAAACTTGTTGTACAATGAGTTTTTAATGCACTGCTATCAAACCCATAGTGCATGCTGTAGAAAACATCAGCAGACCCGCATGTTGAGAATACTTGCAAAATTGTCGGTTACAATCTGTAAGCAATGTCAGACTGTCTGATAAAAACCGACAAACAGACAGGCAGATTATCTGATTATTTATCAGCAGCTTATACAAAAGCGACAGAAACTGACAAACTGACGGAATGTCAGTCTGCCTGTCAGTAAAAAATATTCTTTCCGTCCGATTTTGGTTTGGCATACCATTTGTAGAATTATCAGTGAAACTCCGCAAAAGGATTTACAAATACGAAAATAAAATAATAACAAGTAAAATATTATTCATTATGGGAAAAATTATCGGAATTGACTTAGGAACAACCAACTCTTGTGTTGCTGTATTAGAAGGTAACGAACCGGTTGTTATTGCTAACAGTGAAGGTAAAAGAACAACTCCTTCTATTGTAGCATTTATTGAAGGAGGCGAACGCAAAGTGGGTGATCCGGCAAAACGTCAGGCTATTACGAATCCGGAAAAAACCATTTACTCTATCAAACGTTTCATGGGTGAAACATATGATCAGGTTCAGAAAGAAATTGATCGTGTACCTTATAAAGTGGTACGCGGTGATAACAATACTCCGCGTGTAGATATCGACGGTCGTTTATTTACTCCGCAGGAAATTTCTGCCATGGTTTTGCAGAAAATGAAAAAAACAGCCGAAGATTATTTAGGACAGGAAGTTACAGATGCCGTAATTACTGTACCGGCTTATTTTAGCGATGCACAGCGTCAGGCAACTAAAGAAGCAGGCGAAATTGCAGGTTTGAATGTTCGTCGTATCGTAAACGAACCTACTGCGGCTTCATTGGCTTATGGTCTGGATAAGAGCAACAAGGATATGAAAATTGCCGTATTCGACTTAGGTGGCGGTACTTTCGATATTTCTATTCTTGAATTGGGCGATGGTGTATTCGAAGTAAAATCTACCAATGGTGATACGCACCTGGGTGGTGATGATTTCGACCATGTGATCATCGACTGGCTGGCTGAAGAATTCCAGCGCGAAGAAGGTATCGACCTGCGTCAGGATCCGATGGCTCTGCAACGTTTGAAAGAAGCTGCCGAAAAAGCGAAGATTGAATTGTCAAGTACAACTACTACAGAAATCAATCTGCCATATATCATGCCGGTTAACGGTATTCCAAAACACTTGGTTAAAACATTGAGCCGTGCTAAATTCGAACAATTGGCCGACGATTTGATTCAGGCTTGCGTGAAACCTTGCGAACAGGCGCTGAAAGATGCAGGTATGACTATTGGCGATATCAATGAAGTTATCTTAGTTGGTGGATCAACACGTATTCCGGCTATTCAGGAAATTGTACAGAAGTTCTTCGGCAAAGCACCTTCGAAAGGTGTTAACCCCGACGAAGTAGTGGCTGTAGGTGCTGCAATTCAGGGTGGTGTATTAACCGGCGAAGTAAAAGATGTATTGTTGCTGGATGTTACTCCGTTATCACTGGGTATCGAAACTATGGGTGGTGTAATGACCAAACTGATCGAATCCAATACAACAATTCCTACTAAAAAGTCGGAAACATTTACCACAGCTGTAGATAATCAGCCTTCTGTTGAAATTCATATCCTGCAGGGTGAACGCTCACTGGCTAAAGATAATAAATCAATTGGTCGTTTCCACTTAGACGGAATTCCTTCTGCTCAACGTGGTGTACCTCAGATCGAAGTAACATTTGATATTGATGCTAATGGTATCCTGAATGTATCGGCTAAAGATAAAGGAACAGGCAAAGTACAGAGCATCCGTATCGAAGCTTCAAGCGGTTTGAGCGACGAAGATGTAAAACGCATGAAAGAGGAAGCTGCTGCAAATGCTGAAGCGGATAAAAAAGAAAAAGAACGCATCGACAAAGTAAATCAGGCCGACAGCACCATCTTCCAGACTGAAAAACAGCTGGCTGAACTGGGCGATAAGCTTCCGGCAGACAAAAAAGCTCCGATCGAAGCGGCACTGAATAAACTGAAAGAGGCACATAAAGCACAAGATATCGCAGGTATCGATACTGCCATGGCTGAACTGAATACTGTATTCCAGGCTGCAAGTCAGGATATGTATAACGCACAGGCACAACAAGGCGGACAACCGGGTCCGGGTGCTCAGGGCGGACAGCCAAACAGCGGCGCTCAAGACGGCGGTGTAACTGATGTTGATTTTGAAGAAGTGAAGTAAGATCGATCTTAATCGATAATATAAAATCAAACCCGCAGTAAACTGATTGTTTACTGCGGGTTTTTTGTTTATGCAAATTAGTCCGAATACGTTTGTTTTGATTTCTCTGTTACCTGATCTTCTATACTCAACGGAATCAGATAAAAATCATATTGTTGTTTAACCGGAGTAATGGTATATTCGGGATGTGTTTGTGCGCCCCAGGTATTATCTCCGCCCACGCCTGCCTGCTGATGATCAATATTCAGCCAGACCATGGGTTTTTTCTGAATGCTTCCGCCGTGAATCCGTTGCAACTGCGATGGAATATAATACAGATCTTCTATCGGAAAATTCCATGCACTTACATTTAATAATCCGGATGCCGGTTTAATCAAGATTCCTTCGCCCGAATCCTTTCGTAAAGCAGCCCAGTAAACATCGGTCTTATTGCCTGTTTCCTGCGCACGGACATAAGGAAAATATTGTTCCCAAACCGTTTGTTCATACAGATCGATATCGGCACTCTGTTTTCGGTCGGAATAACTTTCGTGCGGACCGCGGCCCAGCCAGCTCATCTTATCATAAGATTCCTGTAAAATCATGCGCATGCCAACACGGGGAATTTCGGGCAGATCTGTCCGTCCGGGTTCTAATTGAAATGTTATTTTTAAAGCTCCGTCGGGATAAATCAGATAATCTGTCGTACAATGCGAAACCTGATCGGGTAATGCATAAACAACCGTAAGGCAAAGCGTATTTTCGGCTTCTCTGTTATTGATCTGTAGTGATTTAAGGCTTAACTCGTTGCCCGCATTTTTCCAGAAAGCTGCACGACGTCCCAATCCGTTTGCCACATCATTATCGGTTAATGCACGCCAAAAATTCGGACGTAAACCGGCTTGCAGTAACTCGTTGCCATTCTGCTGATAGCTTACCATTTCTCCGTTGCCGACAGAAAATTTCAGGGTAACAGATCCGGCTTCAATGAACAGAGTATCTTTTGTTTCGCGCAAAACAGGCGCTTTCCCGTAAATTGGTTTATTTACAGGATTGTGAACCTCTTGTATCGGAAGTTGCCATTGTTCGGAAGCCACTATGTATCCGGCCGGAATCATTGCCGTTTCTTTTCTGTTTAGGGCCTGAATATGTAAAAAACAGGCCGTTTCCGGCTCAACATCAAACTCAGGCAGCGGAATCGTCGCCTCTGCATGCGATTTTGCCGGAATTACCGGAGCCGATAACAGATCTTCGGCCAGAATTTGTCCGTTCGATTTTATCATCCAACGAAAATCAAATGCTTCGGAAGTCGAAAAATCATGCCGGTTCGTGATTCGTATTTTATTGGTTGTAAACGGAACCGGTTCAAAATGAAAATTCTGATAAATCTTTTTTACTTCAAAACTATGCGGATTCAGACTCCGATTAGCTGCAACCAACCCATTGGCACAAAAATTTGAATCGTTAACGATTCCTGCAAAACCCAGATCACCGCCAAAGGCCCAGATCGGATTATCCAATGAGTCTTTCATTGCAAAAGTCTGATCTACCCAGTCCCAGATAAATCCACCCTGCAGATTATCATATTTATAAATTAAATCCCAGTAATCATTGAGATTGCCCACACTGTTTCCCATGGCATGTGCATATTCGCATAAAATCAAAGGACGATCCTGTCTTTGATTTACCCATTGACGCAGCTGCCACACGCGGGCATACATCGGACAATAAATATCGGATTTCCCATTTACACCGCCGCCCTCATATTGAACAGGCCGGCTTGGATCACGCTGCTTTGTCCATTCGTAAATGGTTTCGAAATGATCGCCATATTCGGATTCATTGCCGAGCGACCAGATAATAACAGATGTAAAATTCTTGTCCCGCTCCACCATACGCGACATGCGTTCTAAAAAGGGAATTTCCCATCCGGCTGTATTGGCCAGTGTTTTTTCGGCCGTAGCTTCCATGCCGTGCGATTCAATATTGGCTTCGTCAATCAGATATAAACCATATTCATTACATAATTCATACCATGTTTCATAATTGGGATAATGGGAATTGCGTACCGCATTGATGTTTAATTGTTTCATCAGACGAATATCTTCAATCATACTTTCGCGGGTTAAAGTTCGTCCTTTATGCATATCATGCTCATGTCGATTTACGCCTTTAAATAAAACAGGTTGATTGTTTACATGCAACATGCCATGTTTTATCTCTATCTTGCGAAAACCGAATTTTTGAGCAAATGATTCGGTAACACTGCCCGCTTCATCCAATGTATTTACTGTTAATGTATATAAATGAGGCATTTCCGCATTCCAGGATTTTACATCGGGTAAAATCTGCTGATAAGTCAACAGTGTATCTTTGGCATGTCCTGCCATGAGCGACCGGCTCATTATCAATTTGTCCTCATCATACAAATTAAGCTGAACTGTTGCTCCCTTTACAGATGCACGATTATCCAATATCACCTGTATACCAAATATTCCGTTCTTATAATCGGGAGTAAGATCTGCCGTCAGTTCGAAATCTCTGATTCGTATTTCAGGACGGGCTATTAAATGAACATCCCGCTCGATGCCGCTGTATTTCCAGTAATCCTGGCCTTCCAGATAGGATCCGTCGCTATAGCGATAGACTTCGACCGCCAGATTATTTTCGCCCGGTTTCAAAAAAGGAGTGACCAGAAATGCAGCCGGCAATCTGCTGTCTTCGCTATAACCCACATATTCGCCGTTTAACCAACAATAAAATGCAGATTCCACACCGCCAAATTGCAAAAACAGTGTCTGATCTTCGAAAGATTCGGGAACCGTAAAGGTGGTTACATAAGTGCCAACAGGATTATAATCGAGAGGTACAAAAGGCGGATTAGCCGGAAACGGATAGCGTGTGTCTGTATAAATCGGCACGTCGAAACCCTGTAATTCCCAGCTTCCGGGAACTTCTATATTTTTCCAGCCGGAATAATCATAATCCGGATTATAAAAACCGACAGGACGTTCAGCCGGATTTTTTGCCAGATGAAATTTCCAGATACCATTGAGTGAATATCTTCGTTCTGACTCGGAATCCTGTTGCAAAGCGGCATTTTCAGAATCATAGGGTATAAAATGAGCCTGTGCAGGTTCTCTGTTTTCCTGATTAATAAATTGATTTTGCCAATGAGCAGACTGGCTATAGATTCTTGTTGCCGTAAATAAAGCAAAAGCGATAAGTAGTATTTTCTTCATTGCGTTTAATTCATGTTATTTGTATTTAGCTGAAAGGCAAACACGGTTAACAAATGTGGTTTGCAGATATACTGAAATAAAACAAGAGATTATCTGCAGCAGACAATCTCTTGTTTCTGATTAAAATATTGTCGTACTATAAAATCGTAAACTGATCAGCATCCTTCCAGGCAGGGAATTTCTCGCGGAAAGTGTCGAGGTCTTTACGACTCAGCGTACAGGTTCGTGTAATTTCTTCGCGTTTACCCAGATCGGCCAGCTTTTTGCCTTTGGGCGA
>CAMTPG010000159.1 GCA_947074335.1 uncultured Parabacteroides sp. | reverse complement strand
TTATCACGATATGGTGGTGATGTTTGGTGACATTCCTTTCTCGTTTACTCCAACCCCGATTCCGTTTTGTTTAAAAGGGCTTATGCATTCCAGGTTAATACTTGAACCCGAACTGACTCCTGTTCTTGTTATGTCATTTATTGCCATATTTCCTACAGCAGTGGGTTATCTGTTGATTTCCATTGCGATGAAGAGTTTATCATCAACTATTGTTTCCATATATAATTACGCGATTCCGATTATAGCTTCGATTGTTGCTATTATATTGAAGCAGGCTACCTTACACTGGGACGATCCGATAGCTTGTGCTCTTGTTATTGTTGGTGTATATTTTGTAAATATCAGTCGGAAGAAAAAAATACCGGCCGCTCCCCAACCTCCTGCAAACTAAAAGAAATCAGATATCAGCAAAAAAAGAAAAGGAACCGGATTTTTAATCCGATTCCTTTTTTTATACGATGCGATGTTTATAGAACTAAATTATAAAGCACCTACTTCAGTTAAAGCATAATTTGTATTACGAACAGCTTCAGCGCTCTTCGCGAACAAATCTTTTTCTTCGTCAGTCAGTTCGATATCTACGATGCTTTCGATACCGTTTTTACCCAGGATAACCGGAACACCGATGCAGATGTCATTCTGTCCGTATTCGCCTTCCAGATATACTGAACAGGGAACCATTTTATTCTGGTTGCGGATAATTGATTCAACTACGTGAGCTGCTGCTGCACCCGGAGCATACCATGCAGAAGTACCCAGTAATTTTGTCAGTGTAGCACCACCTACCATAGTAGAAGCTACTACTTCTTCCAGTTTTTCAGCGCTCAGCAATTTAGCAACCGGCATACCTTTGTAAGTAGCCAGACGAGCCAAAGGAATCATAGTTGTATCGCCGTGACCGCCGATTACGAAACCTTCTACTTCGTTTGCATTGCATTTCAAAGCCTGAGAAAGGAAATATTTGAAACGTGAGCTGTCCAAAGCGCCACCCATACCGATGATACGGTTTTTAGGCAAGCCTAATGCTTTGTAAGCCAGGTAAGTCATTGTGTCCATCGGGTTAGAAACCACAACGATAATTGCATTCGGAGAATGTTTTAGGATGTTTTGAGCAACACTTTTAACAATACCTGCATTCACGTCGATCAATTCTTCGCGAGTCATACCCGGTTTACGGGGAATACCTGAAGTAATCACCACAACATCCGAATTTGCAGTCTGTGCATAATCGTTAGTGCAACCTACCAGTGTAGTATCGAAACCCAGCAGCTGTGCAGTCTGCATCATATCCATTGCTTTACCTTCAGAAACACCTTCTTTAACGTCGAGCATTACAACTTCGCTGGCAATTTCATTGAAAGCCAATACATTTGCACAAGTAGCACCTACATTTCCAGCGCCAACAACTGTTACTTTAGACATAATAAAAAGTTTTTATATGTTATACTTAGTGAATTATATACTGTTAAAAAACGAACACAAAAATACAATCATTTCCTGTATTACGGAAATATTTCCGTATTTAATTTAACGAATGATTCTTAATTTATGCTATTTTTTATTCAACGTACAATACTAAACCTTTCAGATATTCTCCTTCGGGATGATAGATATTTACCGGATGATCAGCCGGTTGTGTCATCTGATGTAAAATTCGGACATTGCGTCCCGACTGAGCGGCTGCACTAAACACAGCCAGTCGGAAATTCTCTTTACTAACCACCTGCGAGCAGGAGAATGTGAAAATAATTCCACCCGGTTTAATCTTTTCGAAGGCAATGGCATTGAGTTTGCGATATCCCTGCAGTGCATTGCGTAATACATTTTTATGCTTGGCGAAGGCGGGCGGATCCAGAATAATCAGATCATAATTGCTTCCCATGCGTTCCAGATATTTGAATGCATCTTCGGCAAAAGCTTCATGGCGTGCATCGCCCGGGAAATTCAGCTCTACATTCCGGTTGGTCAGTGCAATGGCTTTGGCTGAGCTGTCAACCGAATGAACCACATTGGCACCGCCGCGCATGGCATAAAACGAGAAGCCGCCGGTGTAGCAAAACATATTCAGTACCGAGCGGTTTTTTGAATATTTTTCGAGCAGCGAACGATTTTCGCGTTGATCCACAAAGAAACCGGTTTTCTGACCTTTCAGCCAGTCTACATAGAATTTCAAGCCGTTTTCGGTAGCGATATCTTCGGCTTCGCCGCCATACAGGTAGCCGTCTTCATTGTCCAGATTTGCTTTAAACGGCAAAGTAGCTTCCGATTTATAATAGATATTTTTCAGCTCGTCGCTCATCACCACTTTCAGCGCATCGGCAATCTGCTGTCGTGCCACATGCATACCCACGGCATGCGCCTGCATTACGGCGGTATGTGCATAGACATCCACAACAAGTCCGGGCAGTCCGTCGCCTTCGCCGTGAATCAACCGGAAAGTGTCATTGTCGGGCACACCGGCCAGTCCCAGGGCTTTGCGCAGTTCAAACGCAACACGAATCCGTTCTTCCCAAAACGCGGCATCAATGGTGCGCGGCTGAAAAGAGAGGATACGAACGGCGATGCTGCCTATCTGATAATGTCCCACGCCCAGAAAACGATTTCCCTGTCCGTAAACTTCAACCAGTTCGCCTTCTTCAGGTTCGCCTTCAATGGATTGGATAGCCCCCGAAAATACCCACGGATGAAAGCGGAGTAATGATTCCTCTTTTTTGGGTTTGAGATTAATTCTGCAATAATTCATTATACTTTTTTACTTATTCTTCTATACTGATTCTTCGTTCAGGTAATTATATATTCTCAGGCAGGCCCAGGCATCAAGCGCGGCATATTTTTTTTGTGCTTCGCTGAGTGAATCTACTTCCCAGTTGCTGAGTCTTTGTCCTTTGGATATTTTTTTGCCAAATAAAATAGCATATATCTTTTGCAGGCTGGCATCTTCTATGCCAAACTGCCCTACATATTGCTGCAGATCCAGAAAATGTGCCGGATCAATATCGGTACGTTTACGCATCGAATTAAAATCATCGCGCAACGAAAGTCCGATTTTTAAAACAGAATCATTGGCCAGAAATGATTCCAGCACCGGCGGAACACCGATCTTATTGAGCCGGAACAAAAAACAGGCATCATCCACGGCAATCTGCATGAGCGAAATTTTGTAACGAAGCCCTTTTTTAAAACTCGGACGGGTTTCGGTATCGAATCCCACTTCCGAAAACGAAAGCAGAAACGATACGGCTTTTTCGGCATCAGCTAAGGTGTCGATAGTAATAATTCTTCCGGGATATTCTTCGATCGGAAGTTTTGCGATAGACTCTTTGGTTATGGAATGTATAAATTGCTGTATCATTCTTCGTCGTTCATTTCTAAAAGCTCTTCGTCTGTATAGCGCAATGCGTGAAGCGCTTTTAATGCATTTAATACTTGTTGCCCCCAGTAGTCGCGGAAATTTGTCTGACAAATACCGAGAGCCGCTGTCATCACCTCTTCGTTGCCCTGACGGAACAACTCAATAAAATTACCGGTATCCTGATAGACATCGGCCAGATTTTCTGAAATAAATGCTGCAATCGGTGTGTCGCTGTAAGGCATATCTTTATGAAAAGTTTCCAGATACGAATCTTTTTCGCCTAACAGACCCGCCAGTCGGTTGCGCACGGTTTCATACATTTCTTCCGTGACCATCAATTCCGGATCAACATCTTCATCATCCGTTTCAATTAACGGCAATAATGTAGCCTTTAAGTATAAAAGTGGAAGCATTTTTACCGCTTTGTCCACAAAACTAAACAGACTGTTTTCGGCGGCCTGTTCAACCAGCGAACAATACTCTAATGCAACAGTAACAAATTCGAGCGTGTTTCGTTCGTAAATCGGGCTACTTTCTTTCTCACTCATAATGATTTAATTATTGGACTACTTATTAATAACCCGCAAAAGTAAGAAATTCTTTTGTCATTTAAACTTTCTTATTTCAGTTTGTCATT
This sequence comes from uncultured Parabacteroides sp., assembly GCA_947074335.1. GTDB lineage: Bacteria > Bacteroidota > Bacteroidia > Bacteroidales > Tannerellaceae > Parabacteroides. The sequence goes on along the minus strand of CAMTPG010000159.1, from coordinate 2,394 downwards.
TATTTAAACATAAATAGCCGATTTTGTGTAATTTAACTCTGCTTATTAATTAATGTATAATTCAGATTTCATATTTTTTGCATAAAACGAGACTAATGCTTAAAAAATGAATTTGAAAATCAATATCCCATTGGCTAAACACTTCATTTTCAAAGTTGTAATTTTTATGAGATTAGCAATCCTCTTAAATTACATTTAATCTTCTTATCAAAGTAATATGGACGAAACATAAACAGGATTTCTTTGTTTTATCGTTGAAATATATAAAGAATATGTTATGAGAAAAATTTCAGTTATTACGGTATTTTTAGTGATAGGTGTTTATTATCTGTTTAAATTATTAAATAACAGTAAATGAGTTAGTAACGCATTAAATATTGTATGTATTTATAATGTGATAACTATCATTTTTAGTGTATATAATTGAAAGTATGCGTAAGTTTTGATTTGATAAAATGAAAATAATAATATTTTTATTAAAATTGTAAAATACAGATGATTAATCACATTTTACCTCAATAATATCCCCGATCTTTGTAGTATAACATTTCGATAAATGTTCCTGTTTAAGAACCCATCCGCTTCGTTTAACTCCCTGTGAAGCCAATTTAATTTTGTTGTGCGGGAATTTATGATTCAATTGATCCATAACCTGCATCAGGCGATGGTTTTTTTCGTAATCGACTGTCGATTCGAACAGATTTTGCTGAATGGCACATTCGGGAACCACTTCGGTCACGATGACTCCGGCTTTTTTATAAGCAAAATCTTTCCGGTAAATTTTTTCGAGTGCCCGACAGGCATGATGAACAATATCGGCTGTATGATTAGTTGCCACAGGAAGCGGGACAATGATATTTTGAAAATACTGATATTGTGAAGCCTGAAAATGATCAGTGTCAATAAAAACCATAAGCGCACAACCCGCCAGTTTTTGTTGTCGCAGTTTTTCGGCACAGCGTGCTGCATGATTGGCAATGGCTTCGGCCAAAGGTGTAAAATCGGAAACGGCAAACCCGAAGGTGCGCGAAATACAGACCTGTTTTTTGGGCGGCGGCATCAATTCCATGTCAATGCAGGATTCGCCTTGCAGTTCAAGCCAGGTGCGTAATCCCTGCACCGTCATGTGTTTTTTTACCCAGTAGCGCGAAAGTTGTGTAAAATCGTAAGCCGTATGCACGCCAAAATTGCGCAATCGCTCGGCATGACGCCGGCCGATGCCCCAGATGTCGTCAATTTCAGTCAGCTTTAAGGCCTTATCCCGCTTTTCATCACTGTCGATGATGCAAAGACGATTATACGCCGGATATTTCTTGGCAAATTTATTGGCCGTTTTTGCCAGTGTTTTGGTAGGCGCAATGCCCAGACTTACCGGAATTCCGGTACCTTTGCATACCTGTTTTACAATCTCTTCGCCTGTTTGGCGCACATCGGGCAGTCCGGCCAGCGATATAAAAGCTTCGTCGATCGAATACACTTCAATGCCGGGTACCAGTTGCGATATGATCGACATAACGCGATTCGACATATCTCCGTACAACTGATAATTCGATGAAAAAACGGCAATGTTGTGCTTTTCAATCAGCTCTCTGACCTGGCAGGGCGGCGTAGCCATTTTGATGCCCAGTGCTTTCGCTTCGTTCGAGCGTGAAATGATATATCCGTCGTTGTTAGACAGTACCACAACCGGCCGGTTATTGAGCGAGGGATTAAAAACCCGTTCGCAAGAAACATAAAAATTATTGCAATCTAAAAGTCCGAACATAGAGCGAATGATAAATTATAAACCGTTATCAGAATCGTGATCTTTAAAATACACGCGGTCGGCGTGTTGCTTTAATCACATAGGTGACAATGCCCCAGATGATAAAATCATTTCCTTCGGTCACTTTAATTTCTTTGTATTCAGGATTTGCCGGAACCAGATAAAATGCATCTGTTTCCTGTCGCACACGCTTCAGGGTAAATTCGCCGTTCAGATAGCAAACGGCCAGATCATGATTCATAAAAGCAAGCGATTTATCAACAATCAGAATATCACCTTCGTCGATCGATTCTTCGCGCATGGAGCTGCCGGTAACACGCGCCAGAAAAGTGGTGGCCGGGTTTTGAATCAATTCGCGGTTCAGATCAATGATGCCCTCCATATAATCCTCTGCCGGACTCGGAAATCCGGCCCGTATGTTGTTCGAAACCAGCGGGATGGTTAAATCGGAAGTTGTATCAGCTTTGTAAATCTTCAGTTTCATAGATACAAAAATAATGTAATTCCGCGAATCTTCCGGTTAACCGGATTTGAATTTAAGGGGATTTAAGATTGGTTGTAAAAAAACGGAATACAAAGATTAATAAACCTATTTTAGGAAATGTTGTTATTATAAAAATACCTGATTC
>CAMTPG010000158.1 GCA_947074335.1 uncultured Parabacteroides sp. | reverse complement strand
GTGCTGCGACTTTCCGGACTCGAACTGCTGGAGGTGCGCCCCGAAAATAATTTCGTGAATATCGGCGAGCGTTGTAATGTAGCCGGATCGCGCAAATTCCTGCGACTCATTAAGGAGGGCAGTTACGAAGAGGCGCTGACTATTGCCCGCAAACAGGTAGACGACGGTGCGCAGATTATCGATATTAACATGGACGAAGGCATGCTGGATGCGGCCAAAGAGATGACTACCTTCCTTAATCTTATCGCATCCGAACCCGATATCGCACGCGTTCCGGTGATGATCGACTCCTCAAAATGGGAAGTCATCGAAAAGGGACTGATGTGTGTTCAGGGTAAAAGTATTGTCAACTCCATTTCGCTCAAAGAGGGCGAAGCCCAGTTTCTGGCACATGCCCGACGCATTCGCCAGCTTGGCGCTGCCGTTGTGGTAATGGCTTTTGATGAAAAAGGACAGGCTGATACTTTCGCCCGTAAAATTGAAGTCTGCGAGCGCGCTTATCAGCTGCTGACCCGTGAAGCCGGCTTTGATCCCAATGATATTATCTTCGATCCCAACGTGCTGGCCATTGCCACCGGCATCGAAGAGCACAACGGTTATGCGCTCGATTTCATCCGCGCGGTGGAATGGATCAAACAAAACCTGCCCGGTGCCAAAGTGAGCGGCGGCATCAGTAATCTTTCGTTTTCGTTCCGCGGCAATAATTATGTGCGCGAAGCGATGCACTCGGTCTTTTTATACCATGCCATCGGCAAAGGAATGGATATGGGGATTGTAAATCCTTCTACGGCTGTGTTGTACGAAGATATCGATCCCGCTTTCCGGAATCTGCTGGAAGATGTAATTCTGTATCGCCGGCCCGAAGCTGCCGAAGAGCTGATCAACGAGGCGCAGCAACTGCATGCCGAAGCGCAGGGTACACCTGTTGATAAACAGGAGAAATGGCGTGAGGGCACATTGTCCGAGCGACTCGAATATGCACTGGTTAAAGGCGTTAGTGAATTTCTGGACGCCGATCTTGAAGAGGCCTTGCAGCATTATCCGCGTGCCGTGGATATTATCGACGGTCCGTTAATGGCCGGTATGAATAAAGTGGGCGAACTGTTTGGTGCCGGCAAAATGTTTCTGCCGCAGGTAGTAAAAACGGCCCGCACCATGAAACGCGCCGTAGCCATTCTGCAGCCGGCTATCGAAAAAGAAAAAACAGCGGCCCAATCGGCTAAAGCCGGCAAAGTGGTGTTTGCTACCGTAAAAGGCGATGTGCATGATATCGGAAAAAATATTGTATCCATCGTTTTGTCCTGCAACAATTACGAAGTGATTGATCTGGGCGTGATGGTGCCCGCCGATGTCATTGTTAAAACGGCTTTGGAAGAGCAACCTGATTTGGTCTGTCTTTCGGGGTTGATCACACCGTCGCTCGAAGAGATGGTGCATGTTACCGAAGCCATGCAGAAAGCCGGACTGAAAATTCCTGTGATGGTGGGCGGAGCCACAACCTCGAAATTACATACTGCCGTTAAAATTGCTCCTCATTATAATTATCCGGTGATTCATGTACTGGATGCTTCACAGAATCCGCTGATTGCGGCCAAATTACTCAATCCGGCTACACGCGACGAATATATTGCACAGCTTGATCTGGAATATGAGGCGTTACGTCAGTCCATTTCGGGTAAAAAAGAGGAGCTGGTTTCGCTGGAAACGGCGCGTCAACATCCGGTTGCAATCGACTGGAGCAATTACCAGCCCGTTGTGCCGAAACAAACCGGCGTACAGGAATTGCCTTATGTGCCAATCGAAGCGCTGATTCCATATATTAACTGGACCTTCTTCTTCAGTGCCTGGAAATTGAGCGGCCGTTTTGCCGAAATTGCCACACTGCACGATTGTTATACCTGTCGCGCAGCCTGGCTGGCCGAAATACCCGAAGCCGATCGTGAAAAAGCATCCGAGGCGATGCAACTCTATAAAGATGCCGTTAAGCTGCTTGATTATCTGACGGAGATCAAGGCAGAATATGCCAAAGCTCTTTACGGATTCTTCCCGGCCAATAGTGAGGGCGATTCGATCCGCATAAACGGCGAACTGTTTCCGGTATTGCGCCAACAGGCAAAGAACGAGGCAGAGGTCTATAAATCGCTGGCCGATTTTGTGATGCCCGAATCAGAAGGACGTACCGATTATGTGGGTGCTTTTGTGGTTACCGCCGGTGCCGGAAGTGATTATCTGAAAGCCAAATACGAAGCCGAAGGTGATACGTTCAATGCCATGCTGCTGCAAACGCTGCTCGACAGACTGGCCGAAGCACTGGCCGAATATCTGCATCTGCGCGTCAGAAAAGAGTTCTGGGGCTACGCACCGGATGAGGATCTGGACAGAGTTTCGCTTTACCGGGCACGTTATCAGGGCATCCGCCCGGCTATCGGTTATCCGTCACTGCCCGATCAGCTGCAGAATTTTGTGCTCGATCGCTGGTTCGATATGTCGCGTATCGGCGTAAAACTGACCGAAAACGGCGCCATGTGGCCCACTGCTTCTGTCAGCGGTTTGTATCTGGCTCATCCTGATGCGGCCTATTTTATGATCGGAAAGATCGATGAAGAGCAGCTGAAGGATTATGCAGCACGTCGCGGCTTGTCCGAATCGGCTGCCCGAAAGTTGCTGAGTAAGAATTTAAGTTTATGAAAACAGGGCGACTTACCCTTCGTTTCCGCTGGTTCGTACCGGCTGCCGGTCTGATTTACTGCTGGCTCGTCATGGCGATTCCCGGCTGGGGCGAATGGTATGCGCGTCATCTTTATCCTCTTTTTGCCACGCCGTTGTCTTTTCTTTCCGGTCGCATCACCTTTTCGGCGGGCGATTGTTTTATTTACGGCAGCATTCTTGCGTTGGTGATTTACTGGATTTTTGCCCTGCTGCGTCGCAGGAAATGGTATGCAATTCTGGGACATACCGTTGAGTTTTTACTTTGGATTTATGTGTGGTTTTATCTGGCCTGGGGACTCAATTATTTCCGTGACGGATTTTATCAGCGCTCAGGCACTTCATATGTAACTTATTCTGAAGAGGGATTTAGAAACTTCCTGCAAAATTATACTGATTCGCTCAATGCCGCATTTCTGCCAGTCGATTCTTTGAATAAACAGGCGGTGCACGAATCGATTAATTCAGGTTACCGTCAACTGGCTGCTTCGTTTGGCATGATGCAGCCGGCCGACTGGCTCAGACCCAAGCCCATGCTGATTCCGTCGTTAATGAGCGGAACAGGCGTATTGGGCTATATGGGACCGTTTTTTAACGAATATCATGTTAATCCCGATCTTTTGCCCATTCAATATCCCTTTACCACGGCACACGAAATGGCACATGTGCTGGGCATCTCCAACGAGGCCGAAGCCAATCTGTATGCTTATCTGATCTGCACCGGCTCTGATTTACCCGAAATGCGTGCTTCGGGTTATTTTGCACTTTTACCTTATGTAATGAGTAATGTATACGGCTTGTTAGGTGAACCGGCTTATCTGGAATGGCGCGAAACGCTTTCGCCCGAAGTGCGGGAAGCCTACAAAGAAAAAGCCGATTACTGGCAGGCGCTGTATTCGCCTGCAATCGGCGAACTGCAGAATAAAGCCTACAACCTGTTTCTCAAAGGCAACAATATTCCGTCGGGGCGTCAGAACTATTCGGAAGTGATCGGTCTTATACTGGCGCTCGAAGCTGCGGATGCCCGCACGCTCTGATTTTTCATTTTACCGCTTTTTATTTCGAACGAAAGCTGTATATTTGAAAGGCTTTTGAGGCGACCGGCCGTTTTTAAGGTATCGGTCGGTTTGTTATACCTTTTAAATTGAGATTCAGCATGAAAAAGACGACGTTTCTTCTTTTACTGTCCTGGTTATCGCTATTTGCAGCCACGGCACAAAAAAATATTCAAATCAAACATCAGCCTTATCTGCAGGATATGGATTCTTCGGAGGTGACGATTGTCTGGATCGCCGATCAGCCTTCTGTGGGCTGGGTAGAACTGGCTCCCGATGACGGTTCACATTTTTATCAGCAGGAACGTCCGCGCTATTACGATACCCGAAACGGCATCAAAAGGGTAGATTCCATTCATTTTGTCACCTTGAAAAATCTGGAGCCCGGCCGGGCTTATCGTTATCGGGTTTATGCACAGGAGGTATTACAGCAACAATCCAACCGCGTTTTTTACGGCGATGTGGCTGCGACGGCTGTGTATAAACAGGCGCCGTTACGGTTTGTTACCAACAATCCGGCAAAACAGTCTCTTTCTTTTCTGATGGTCAATGATATTCATGATCGCAGTGATCTGCTGGATGAATTGCTGGATGTGAGTGATCCCGCAACCAAAGATCTGGTGCTGTTTAATGGTGATATGGTTTCGTTTCTGAATTCGCAGGATGCGTTGTTCGATGGTTTTATGGATTGTGCCACACGTCGTTTTGCTTCTGAAGTCCCGATGTATTATTGCCGCGGCAATCACGAAACCCGTGGCGAGAAAGCGCCCGATTTTCAGCGCTATTTCATGCCCGGATCCGATAAACTCTATATAGCCTTCCGGCAGGGAACGGCCTGTTTTGTGATTCTGGATGGTGGCGAAGACAAGCCCGATTCGGATATTGAATATGCAGGCATTAATTGTTATGATGACTATCGCAGTGAACAGGCCCGATGGCTTGAATCGGTATTGAACAGTGATTTATACCGTGATGCGCCTTTTAAACTGGTGATTTGTCATATGCCGCCTTTTGGCGACTGGCACGGCAGTCGCGAACTGTTCGAAAAATTTGTACCGCTATTGAATGATGCCAAACCTGATTTGATGTTGAGCGGTCATTTGCATCAGAAGCAGATACATCCTGCTTCGGCAGAAGTTCATTTTCCTGTGATAATCAATTCAAACAATGATGTGCTGGAAGGAGAGATTATCGGCAATGAATTGAAAATAAAGATAAAGGATCGTTCGGGCAAACAGGTGGATGAGTATGTGGTAAAACATTAAATAATATGCGGATAAAGATTTGCTGATAATGAATTATTATAGTTTTGTATATAAATGAAATAATAAATTATATCAGCAAATTATATCAGCAAATTATATCAGCAAATTATATCAGCAAATTATAATCGGGCATTTATGTGGTTTCTCACTGTTAACTACAAAAATGATTGATATACAGTATATCCTGTATCATATCTTCGATTTGTTTTTTTATAAAATTTCTGATTATATTCCGAATGTTTAATTATTGCATATTTCTGATCATTCAGGATAAAAATAATCCTTATTAGCCCGGAATATAAAAATCTGTTTAAAACTTAATAAAGAAAAGAGAAACTCCGAAAACACTGATAATTGCGCCCAACACTTCAATCCACCTGATTTTTTGTTTAAAAAGAAAATGAGCCGGCAAAATAATCAGAATGGGAGAGAGTTCGAGCAGTGTTGCCGCCACACCGGCTTTTGAATAACGCATGGCTACCAATGCACAGGAGGCACCGAGAAACGGACCGGCAGTAGCAGTAAGCCATGCCGTAAGAAATCCTTTTTTATCATGAAACGATTTCCGAAAAGCCGGAAATCCTTTGGTGAGCGAAGCGATAATGGCAAATCCGCATAACCCCGTCACCACACGAATATACGAAGCTGAGAGTGGAATGAGATTGTTCAGCATAGTCAGGCCTTCCGGCATATGCTGATGATAATGCAGCATCCCGACTTTGCCAAAAACCAGTCCGATGCCCTGGGCCGCACCTGCAATAATTCCGAATATTACACCTTTTACCGGAAGTTTTAACCCTATTTTATGACCGCCGCCGTTGTTGCTTAAAATCGAAATAATAATGCCGGTTAAGGTAACAATAATTCCGAGGCATTCCTGCAATGTTAACCGTTCATCGAGCAAGATCCATCCCGTGATGGCTGCCATGGGTGCTGTCAGTGTAATAAATAACTGCCCGAACCGTGAACCGATCAGAATATAAGCATTTATCAAAAAATAGTTGCAAATCACATAGCTTAGTAATCCCGAAGCCATCATCCAACTCACTGTTTTTAAGTCAAGATGCTGTGGAACAGGCACTCCTGTAAAACTCAGCAGTGTCACGCTCAGATAGATCAGTGCAAAAAGCATGGTCCATAAGTTCAAAGATATGGCGCCGATACGTTTACTCGATACTTCAGCCGAAAGTGAGCTGACTGTCCAGAATAAGGATGCGCATAATGCTGTAATTTCGCCTAAAATCAACATAATTCTCCGTTTGATATATAACAGATAAATTGAAGAATAGATGCATTACACTCTGTTAATTCGATTACTTTAACAACCTGCTGCTTGTGCCTGATAGTCAATTTATTTGGGTGTTAAATTTGTTAAAATGCAGTATTCGTTTTATCTTTGAAGCGATTTGCCTGTTTGCAATTTAAATTAAACGAATTATATGAAACAAAGAGTACTTGGTTTTTTTCTGTTCTTTTCTGT
>CAMTPG010000157.1 GCA_947074335.1 uncultured Parabacteroides sp. | reverse complement strand
CTGAATTAAAAGAGTGGGCGGTGTTTGCGGATTTACCGACACTTCGGGCGCCAGATTAAAACCGGTTCCGTCCAGATAAGCCGGATATACCAGCAAACAAAAATCGGGTCTGCAACTCACCTCGTCTACCTCATCAACAGCAGGATAAGCTCGTTTATCAAATGCCGTACTTGCCATAGTCGCCAGGTGTCCGCCTGCCGAAAAGCCCATTACGCCGATACTTTGCGGGTCTACCTGCAACGCTTCGGCATTAGCCCGGATATAGCTGATGGCGCGTTGTACATCCTGCAACGGCGCTTCATGCTTTTCGCGTCCTTCGCGGCGCGGTACCCGATATTTCAGCAATACGGCCGTGATGCCCAGATTATTCAGCCATTCGCAAATCTCTTCGCCTTCCAGATCATAGGCCAGGATGTTATAACCGCCACCTGGACATACCAGCATGGCACTGCCGGAAGCCAACTCTTCGGGAGCCGGAAAAACAGTCAGCGACGGACTACTTATATCACTCAGCCGCATTACCGGCATACCTCCCGTATGCGCTCCCTCTGAACTGCCCTGCGGGATTAACTGAACCGTTTCGCCGGGTGCACCAGCCGGAAAAAGTAATATTTCCGACTCCTGAGCCACCGCGGCAGCCACGAATAAATTAGCACTCAACAACAACATACTTCCCAATTTTCTCATAATAACTTTATTTAACATTTTGTTTTTTCAAATTTAATTGCAATTTCGGCAAAATAGACGGCATCTGCAAATGCCATTATATTTTTATTGAAAGGACACCAAATAATCGGTTTTTCTTTGAAATTCATGACATTTCGCGATTCGCTCAATATTTTAAAATATAATTTAACAAATATTGAAAATTAAACACCAAATAGGATTCATGTGTCGGAATGATATAAATTTAAGATTGTCAATAATTCTTATTCCGCTTTTGTATGTATATATATTCCGAATTTCTTTATATTTGCAAAAATTAATCAGCCTAAAAGAATGAAAGATCGTTCATTTTCCTTGCGTAAACGGCTCATCAGTTTTCGATACGCATTTCAGGGTATAATTTATTTGATTCGTCACGAACATAATGCATGGATTCATTGTTTAGCTACTATTATAGTAATAATTGCAGGTTTTTTTTTCGATTTATCGAACTTGGAATGGATTGCAATTGTTATAGTTATAGGAGCTGTATTTGCAGCAGAAGCAATTAATTCGTCGATTGAGTTACTGGCTGATTTCGTTTCTCCAGAGCGAAATGACGCAATTAAACATGTAAAAGATTTAGCCGCGGGAGGTGTTTTATTTATGGCTATTGCAGCGGCAATCACAGGCTGTATTATTTTTGTTCCGAAAATCGCGGGGCTCTTAATATAAGTCCGTTTAAATTTTAGATTGCTTTTTAGAATTATAGATTCTATTATGCTATATATAGATTGATATTAATTATTAAAATTTTTAAACTATGGCACGCACAGTTAATTATGAAAACAGAGCAGCTAAGATCAAAGAGCAAATCGATGAATTAGTTACCGAATTGACTTCAAAAAAACCTCAAAGACCTTCAAAAAAGAACAAGATGAAACTGATAGATATTGATTTTGAAGGTGTTGATTTAGTTACATTAATGCAGGTTCAGGCACGCATTAGCCGGATCATACTCGAAAAAAGTAAATAATAAAAAACAAACGTATTATAATGAAATTTATTCTTACTTTTTGTCTCATTATATGCGTATGTTTTTCAGGATTTGCCCAGCAGGATGTAGTTCATGTTTCCGGTAGCCGGAAAGCGGTACGCACATCGGGCGACGTGTTGGCATTTGCAACACCTGTGGCAGGATTAACAGCCATTCTGATTCAGCACGACTGGAAAGGATTAAAACAGGGTGTATTTGCCGGTGTGACTACTCTTGGAGTAACTTATGCGCTAAAATATCTGGTAAAGAAAGATCGTCCCGATCATAGTGATAAACACTCGTTTCCGTCGATGCATACATCTGTGTCGTTTGTCGGAGCAGGATTTATCCAACGCAGATACGGATGGAAATGGGGAATTCCGGCATATGCCGTAGCTTCTTATGTAGGATTCAGTCGTATCTATGGAAAAAAACATGATGGCTGGGATGTTGCTGCCGGCGCCGTGATTGGGGTGGGTAGCGCTTATCTCTTCACAAGGCCTTTTGCCCGAAAATACAATCTATCCATTAGCCCTGTAGCAGGAAGCGATCACGTAGGGATTTATGCTTCCATGAATTTTTAATATATTAGCCGGCGATTTGACAAGATTGTAAAAACAATCCTGCCAAACCACCGGTGTTAATTTATAATTCAGTTACCTGCCGCTTTTATAGACAACATAAAGCGGTGCGGACTGTTATTTTAATAATTGATGTATATATTTGAATTATGCAAACAAAAACTTGTCTCTTCACCCTGCTTGTGTGTATAATCACCTGTTTGCCGGGCTGCCATAAAATCGACGAAAATGTACGGGGAGGCATAATGCCGCCTCAAAAACTGGAGATGGCATTCGATTCACTTTATCCGCACGTTACCGATGCTTTATGGCGCGTGAAGAATAATTACTACATCATAACCTTTACTTACAACATGTTAAAGAACACTGTATGGCTCACCGCCCAGGGCGATTTTGCCATGCAACAGACTGAGCTGCCGTTCGATTATCTGCCGCGTGCCGTTACTGCCGCATTCGATACCAGCCGGTATATGGGATTACCCTTTCAGCATGCCGATTCGCTGGTGCGCCCCGACAGAATGACACTATACCTCATCGAAATCAAAATCGACGATAAAACAGATCTGAATCTGTATTATACCTCATCCGGTTATTTTGTGGAAGAAGTTCCGACCAAAGAGGATATTATCGAACCTGAAATCGTGCCCGAAGCTGTTTTTTCGCTGCTCCGAAATGAATATGATAATGCCCTGCTGGTTAATATCACATACACCAACAACCGCATTGAGCTGCTGGTTTATCAAAATAACGCCTATCGCACAATCACGTTAACCGATGATTATCAGCCTGTAACTTAATTTTTTTTCGGTTTACGCTCGAATTCCGCCCGTTTCAGTTTTTTATTCGCCACCTGCGAGGCACGGAATGTCAGGCTCTTTACGCGGATCGATTCGGCACGTATTTCGTTGGGCGACTGAACCAGCCGGCTCTCTGCCGTAATCGAAAATTTGCCGAAATGATCCAGATTAATGGTAAAGCCGTCTTGCAGCTTGTTGATAATAAAATCTTCCATTAACGACCAGGTTCGCTCCAAATCAGCACGCAACGGAGCCGATCCCTGGGCAATGGCATTGAACATCATCTTTTTATCGATGGTCCCACTCGATACAACGCGCGGATAATAGCCAGTGATGCGTTGATCCTCCGGATTCAGGTTGTCCTGAATTGTCTTAAATGTGTAGCTTATACTCATACTTTTGTTATTTAGGTATTAGAATTTCCCTAAAGATACTATCCAGGGGCGCCCTTGTCAAGGATTTTTTAGTTAAAAATCAGACGCTTATCCGGATGCCTGAGCACTAAGCTCCGGAAAGGCATCCACTACCCGCTTCACGACAATGCAGTAAAAACACATTGTACAATGAGTTTTTGTTTTGTTGTACAACAAAAGAGCTGTTTGTTGTACAACGTAAACCCGGTTTGTTGTACAATGAGTTTTTACTCCTCTGCAGTGCGCCGGTTAGTGCTCCGGCATGAAAACAGCAGCACATCGCAGTGCATCAAAAAGAGCCAAAGCTGCCGTAAACAAATAGCCGCCTAAATGGTTTCAATATAAAGTAAACCGTAATAAAAACAATAAAACAGTCCGTTATGAAGGAACATAAAATTTATCTGCTGATCAGTCTGCTGTTTTTATCCTCACTGTCAGTATTTGCCAAAGATGTGATTCCGCAACAATTTGTAGATTCACTGAATGTGATGTATCCCGATGCCGAAAATGTACAGTGGAGCAGCAAACACGGTTATAAAATTGCCAGTTTCTATCAAATGACCGAAGGCAACCAGGATGCCATTATGGTTTGGTTCAACAGCGACAATGCCACATGGGTGATGACCGAAACCGGCGTGCAGACTACGCTTCAGCTGCCGCTTCCCGTAACCGAGGCTTTCAGCAAAAATGAGATGAGCGGACTTAATATTCAATACATACGCATCATTACATTCCCTGTTAAGCCGGAGATTATTGTGATTGAATTGCTGGCTTTCAACGGCGAAGAGTATCAGATGTTTTACAATCCCGACGGCAAATTAATCCAGACACTCAACGGTTATATCGGCGAAGGCGAAATTTATCCCGATTTATTTAATTAATTTCATCCGCATAAAAACAACTTTGTATATTTACAGGCAAAATCTGCAAAATGCAAAGCAGAGCCACAATAAATGTATTAAAAACATTATATTTGCGTGGAATGAATAATAAATCATCGCGATAAATTAATTAAATGCTAATATGAAAACAAAAATCTCTACGTTTCTGCTGGCAGCCTGTTGCTGTGTGTCGGCTTTTGGCCAGCAGAATTTTGAACAGTATTTCACACCAAAAAGTCTGCGCATCGACTTTACGCTCAACGGAAATGCCGAATCGCAAATGGCAGCTATTCATCAGTTGCGCGAAGAACCGGTTTGGGGCGGTCCGCAAAAAAACCTCATCGATCCCTTTAATTACGGCGGCTATTATATTAATGTATACAACAAACAAAATAATGAGCTGATTTATTCGCGCGGTTTCAACACCCTTTTCGAAGAATGGCGTACTACCGAACAGGCGAAAAACGAAACTCAGTCGTGGACAAACAGCATCTCGATTCCCTATCCGCAGGTGCCGGTTGTGATTGAGATCACGGCACGCGACAAAAAAGATATGCAGTTTCATCCGCTGCTGAAACAGGAGGTAGATCCGACGAGCATTTTTATTGACCGCAGTCCGCTGAAAAGCAACCACACCGTAAAAATCCTCGACAACGGCGATTCGAAAGATAAAGTTGATCTTGTTTTTATCGCCGAAGGATATACTGCGGCAGAACAGGATAAATTTGTGGCAGATGCGCAGCGTTTTACCGAAGCACTGTTTACCACTCCGCCGTTCGATACCCGCAAAAACGATTTTAATGTGTGGGCAGTTGGCGCTGTTTCCGAAGAATCGGGCACCGATATTTCGGGTAAAGGCATTTATAAAAATACGGCACTGAATTCGGGTTATTATACCTTTGGTGTAGACCGCTATCTGACTACACCCGATATGAAATCGATTCGCGATGCCGTTTGGGATGTGCCCTGCGATGCAATCTTCCTGTTGATCAATGCCGAAACTTACGGCGGCGGCGGGATGTATAATTTTTATGCCTGTGGCACGGCCGACAATCCGCGTACGCCGGTGGTTTTCACACACGAGTTCGGTCACAGCTTTGCCGGTCTGGCCGATGAGTATTTCTCATCCGAAGTGGCTTACGAAGATTTTTACAACACGGCTCACGAGCCGTGGGAACCCAATATTACCACATTGGTAGATTTTGGCAGTAAATGGCAGGATTTGTTGCCTGCCGGTACGCCGGTACCAACGCCGCTGGATGAAAATACCGGCGATAAACTGGGCGTATACGAAGGTGCCGGTTATCAGGCCAAAGACATTTATCGTCCGGTAGATCATTGCATGATGCGCGATTACGGACCATTTTGTCCGGCCTGCAGTCGTTCGATTTTACGTATGGTCAGCTTCTTAAGCGATCAGACTGTAGAATAATTTCAGATTTACAAAGTAATAAACCTGACAGGCTGCGATTTACGTGAGTAAATTGCAGCTTTTTTTATTTATTGAATAAGTTTGAGTGGATTTTACAATAATTTATAGTCCGAATTGGATTGTATATGCGCAGAAATGAGTACTTTTGTACGCAATTTTAATTCATCTGGTAAAATAAATTCTTATGGCAGTTTACTTAAACGATGTTTCAAGAACTTTTGGTGAATATTTGCTTATTCCCGGTTTGACAACCAAAGATTGTGTCCCTTCCAACGTTTCATTAAAAACCCCGCTGGTGAAATATCATGTTGGCGAAAAGCCGGCAATCGAATTGAATATTCCGCTGGTATCTGCAATTATGCAGTCTGTTTCAGGCCCTAGACTGGCTATCGAACTGGCGCGTAATGGCGGTTTATCTTTTATTTACGGTTCTCAGTCTATTGAGACACAAGCCGAAATGGTACGTAAAGTAAAGAAATTTAAAGCAGGTTTTGTAGTGAGCGATTCGAACCTGACTCCCGACAGCACACTGGCTGATGTGATTAAGCTGGTTCGCAGAACCGAACACTCCACCATCGGAGTTACCGACGACGGTACACCGAATGGTAAATTGCTGGGCATCGTAACCAGTCGCGATTATCGCGTGGAAAAAGATCCGCTGACAAAACCGGTTAAAGAGTTTATGACTCCCTTTGATAAACTGATTGTCGGCAATCTGGGTATTTCGCT
>CAMTPG010000156.1 GCA_947074335.1 uncultured Parabacteroides sp. | reverse complement strand
ACACAATTAATCAGCAAATTGATATCGTGAGGAATCAGTTTTAAAATCGGACGCACACGGATAGATGCAATATAAATGGCCGGCATTCTGCGGCTGTTGAGCATGATCTCGGCAAACAGACTCCGGTCTATAACGACTTGATATCCTTTAAAATCTTCTGAGAGCGACATATTCTTAATCACATGTAAATCCATAATATGTAATAAAGAATTTGCCGACAAATGATAATTCGCATTATCAATAATGATATCAATTGTACCTTTTTGAATCAAAAAAATAGAAAATACATCCATGCGCAAAAAGGTTCCGTCATCCAAAATCCGGTTTGTCAGTTTTTCACCTGACATTTCATCGATTATTAATTTATCTTCGAAAGAATAAGCATGTTTTTTATGTTTCAGGAGATCTTCAATGCGTATATGAATAATATTTTGCTTCATCTGATAAGCTTTTAATAATCTGTTTCAAAAATACACTTTTTTTGGCAGGAAAACAAATTCATGATCAGTTTTGGAACAATTCTGTACAGTTTGTAACCACACTAAATACAGAATATTTCGGAACTTTGCAGTGTATATTAGTCAGGCAAAAACGGTCAGAAAAGTAACAAACCATTCATTCCATAAATCCCCTTCTTTTCAGGTTTAGGTGTTGGTACAAGGTACATCTGCCGTACAGAATTAACTATTAAGAGAAAAATGATGAAGAAAAAAGGAATTGCCCGATATCTTGGCGGTATCGGCATGGGAGTTGTATGCTTCTTGCTCAGCTCATGTAAAGAACAAGCAGCGATGCCGGTTAGCAATGAGTACGAAGTATTAACCGTATCTACTTCAGACAAAGAGATTAACAACATGTATTCGGCAACCATCCGCGGTCGGCAGGATATTGATATCTATCCGCAGGTTTCCGGATTTATCACTAAACTTTGTGTGGAAGAAGGACAGGATGTAAAAAAAGGACAAGTCATGTTTATCATCGATCAGGTTCCTTTTCAGGCAGCACTTCAAACGGCCAAAGCCAATGTGGCAGCCGCCGAAGCCTCTTTGAAAACAGCCAAGCTGACTTACGACAGTAAAAAAGAACTGCATGCACAGGATATTGTTTCGGCTTACGATCTGCAGACTGCCGAAAACGCCTGGCTTACAGCACAGGCTCAACTGGATCTGATGAAAGCATCCGAACTGAATGCCGCAAACAATTTATCGTATACCGAAGTAAAAAGTCCGTCGAACGGCGTGGTTGGCATGTTGCCTCACCGCGAAGGCGCACTGGTAAGTGCCGCGATGCAGCAGCCTTTAACCACCGTATCGGATAATTCGGAAATGTTTGTTTATTTTTCACTGAACGAAAAACAATTACTCGATCTTACCCGCAAATATGGTTCTAAAAACGGCGTACTGGAAAGCATGCCTCCTATCGATCTGATTTTAAATGACAATTCGCTCTATCCCGAAAAAGGAAAAGTGGAAACCATCAGCGGTGTGATCGATCGCAGCACAGGAACCGTGAGTCTGCGTGCCGCGTTCCCGAATCCGAACGGATTGCTTTACAGCGGTGCTTCGGGTAATGTAATGATTGAAACCAATCGCGAAGGAAGTATTGTAATTCCTCAAAATGCAACCTTCGAAATTCAGGATAAAGTATTTGTATTTAAACTGGTGGATGGTAAAGCTACTTCATCCCCCATCAAAGTAACCCGCGTAAACGGCGGCAAAGAATACATTGTTGAAGAGGGATTAACACCCGGCGAAGTAATTATTGCCGAAGGTGTGGGACTGCTTCGCGAAGGAACACCGGTTCAACCCAGACAAAAACAACAAGCTCCTGTTAATGCTAACCCTGAATAATAAAGCGTAAACAACATGAAATTAAGAACATTTATAGAACGCCCAATCCTTTCGGGAGTGATCTCGATTTTGATTGTGGTGCTGGGACTTATCGGTCTGTTCACACTTCCCGTGGAACAGTATCCCGATATTGCGCCGCCTACGATTATGGTGAGTACCAATTATTTCGGGGCCAGCGCCGAGACGCTGCAGAAAAGTGTAATTGCTCCGCTCGAAGAGGCGATAAACGGTGTGGAAGATATGACCTATATGACCTCATCGGCCAGTAACAGCGGAGCCGTATCCATCACGGTTTATTTCAAACAGGGAACCGATCCCGATATGGCGGCGGTGAATGTGCAGAATAAAGTATCGCGCGCAACCGGACAGTTGCCGGCCGAAGTAACGCAGGTTGGTGTAACTACCCAGAAACGCCAGACCAGTATTTTGCAGATGTTCTCACTGAACAGTCCGCACAATACCTACGACGATAATTTCCTGTCTAACTATATCAACATCAACCTGAAACCCGAAATCCTGCGTATCTCGGGTGTGGGCGACATGATGATTATGGGTGGCGATTACAGCATGCGTATCTGGCTGAAGCCGGATGTCATGGCTCAATACAAACTGATTCCGTCGGATGTAACGATTGCACTGGCCGAACAAAATATTGAAGCTGCTACCGGTTCGTTCGGCGAAAACTCGGACGAGACTTATCAGTACACCATGAAATACAGAGGCCGTCTGCAAACGCCCGAAGAATTCGGAGAAATTGTAATCCGCTCTTCTGATGATGGTGAAGTATTGAAACTGAAAGATATTGCCGAAGTGGAATTAGGCAAAGATACCTATGGATTTGTCGGCAGTCTGGACGGTCACAATGCCGTTTCGTGTATGATTTTCCAGACAGCCGGCTCGAATGCCACACAGGTGAATGAAGAGATCAATAAATTCCTGGAAGAGGCACGCAAAGATTTGCCCAAAGATATTGAGATTACACCGATCATGAGTTCGAATGATTTCTTGTATGCCTCAATTCATAATGTGGTAAAAACACTGATCGAAGCTATCCTGCTGGTAATTCTGGTAGTATATGTCTTCCTGCAGGATATTCGTTCTACCGTAATTCCGGCAATCAGTATCTTTGTGGCACTGATTGGTACATTTGCCTTTATGGTTGTGGCCGGATTCAGTATCAACCTGATCACATTGTTTGCACTGGTATTGGTAATCGGAACCGTGGTGGATGATGCGATTGTCGTCGTCGAGGCCGTCCAGGCCCGATTTGATGCCGGTTATCGCTCATCATATATGGCCAGTATGGATGCGATGAAAGGACTTACTTCGCCTATCATCTCTACTTCGCTGGTGTTTATGGCGGTATTTATCCCCGTATCATTTATGAGCGGAACTTCCGGAACATTTTATACACAGTTTGGTCTGACTATGGCTGTGGCCGTAGCCATTTCAACCATTAATGCACTGACTTTAAGTCCGGCACTTTGTGCACTGATTCTTCGCCCGTATACCAACGAAGATGGTACAATAAAACAAAATTTTGCTGCACGCTTCCGTAAAGCCTTCAATACGGCTTTCGATGCCATGATCAAGAAATACAAACGCGGTGTGTTATTCTTCATCAAACGCCGCTGGCTGGTCTGGTCGCTGATTGCCTGCTCTGTTGTTGCACTGGTGGTGTTAATGAATACCACAAAAAGCAGTTTGGTACCCGAAGAGGATCAGGGTGTATTATTTATCAATGTAAATACGGCTGCCGGAAGTTCACTGGCTACAACCAATGATGTGATGAACGATATTGAAGCCTGTCTGGAAGGTATTCCGCAGGTAAAACACATTCAGAAAGTAAGCGGATACGGCATGATTGCCGGTCAGGGAAGCTCTTTCGGTATGTTGATTCTGAAACTGCATCCGTGGGAAGAGCGTTCAAACAAAGAGGATCATGTACAGGCTGTAATTGGTCAGGTGTATGGTCGTACGGCAGGCATAAAAGATGCCAGCATTCTGGCTATCGCTCCGGGTATGATTCCGGGTTATGGTACAGGTAATGCACTCGAATTGCATATGCAGGACAGAACGGGTGGCGAAATTCCCGAATTCTTTGCTGCCACCCAGAAATATCTGGCCGAACTGAATCAGCGTCCGGAGATTAAAATGGCCTATTCGCCGTTCGATATTCGTTATCCGCAGTGGACTGTGGATGTGGATGCTGCCAAATGTAAACGTGCCGGTATCACTCCGGATGCCGTTTTAAGCACTTTGTCGGGTTATTATGGCGGACAATATATATCCAACTTCAATCGCTTCTCGAAAGTATATAAGGTAATGCTTCAGGCTGATCCAAAATATCGTCTGGATGAAGCTTCGCTGGATAACACATTTATCCGCATGGCTAATGGCGAAATGGCACCGCTGAGTCAGTTTGTTAAATTGACCCGCTCGTATGGCGCCGAAACACTGAGTCGTTTTAACATGTTTAACTCGATTGCCGTAAATGCCATGCCGGCCGAAGGTTACAGTACAGGCGAGGCCATCAACGCAGTGAAAGAAACAGCCGAAGCAGCACTTCCGAAAGGCTATGGATATGATTTCGGCGGTATCACCCGCGAAGAAAATCAACAGACAAACACCACATATATCATCTTTGGTATCTGTATCCTGATGGTGTATCTGATTCTGAGTGCGCTGTACGAAAGTTTCCTGATTCCGTTTGCCGTAATTCTGGCCATTCCGTTTGGTTTGATGGGTAGCTTCCTGTTTGCCAAGATCATGGGACTGGAAAATAATATTTACCTGCAAACCGGTTTAATCATGTTGATCGGATTGCTGGCAAAAACAGCGATTCTTTTGACCGAATATGCCTCTGAGCGCCGCAAAGCGGGCATGAGTCTGACATCGGCTGCACTGACAGCTGCCAAAGTTCGACTGCGTCCGATCCTTATGACGGCGCTGACCATGATTTTCGGTTTGTTGCCGCTGGTTGTGGCAACCGGCGTGGGTGCCAATGGTAACAGCTCGCTCGGAACAGGTGCCGTGGGCGGTATGATTGTTGGAACATTGGGCATACTCTTTGTTGTTCCGGCGCTGTTTATCGTATTCCAGTATCTGCAGGAAAAAATCAGACCGATTCAGTTTGAACCGGCTAAAGACTGGCAGATTCAGGATGAAGTAAAAGAGGCTGCCAATGAGCGAAAAGAATACCTCGAAAGTAAAAATAAAGGGGAAGAAGAAGCATGAAAAAAGAATTAATTATACTTTCCGCAGCTGCATTGCTCAGCTTGAACAGCTGCGGACTTTACAAAACATATACACCCGAAACGCAGGTTCCGGAGCAGCTGTATCGCGAAACATCAATCCCGACAGATACAACGAGTCTGGCTAATATGCATTGGAGCGAACTGTTTACTGATTCGTATCTGCAGGCACTGATCGAAGAGGGACTGACAAATAATACCGACATGCAGACCGCCCGTTTGCGTGTAGAGCAGTCTGAAGCTTCGTTGCTCTCGGCCAAACTGGCTTATCTGCCGTCGCTGAATCTGGCGCCGCAGGGAACAATCAGCAGTTTCGACGGTTCAAAAGCAGCCAAAAGCTATCAGCTGGCGGCTGCGGCAAGCTGGGAGATTGATGCCTTTGGCAAAATCACCAATGCCAAACGCAGTGCCGAAGCAGCGCTGGATCAGACACGGGCTTACGAACAGGCTGTGCGTACACAGCTGATTGCCACCATTGCCAATTCTTACTATTCACTGCTGTTGCTGGACAAACAACTGGCTGTAAGCCAGGAAACAGCCCGCTTATGGCAGGAGAATGTAAAGACAATGAAGGCGCTGAAGCAGGCCGGTTTGCAAAACGAAGCCGGCGTTTCGCAGGCAGAGGCTAATTATCTGTCGGTTGAGACATCGATTCGTACTTTGCAAAAAAGCATCAATCAGTTAGAAAATACCATCTCTACGCTGTTGGGCAAAGTACCGCAGTCTGTAGAGCGCGGTAAACTGGACGGACAGACTTTCCCCGAAAAACTGGCTGTAGGCGTTCCGATCGAATTATTGCATAACCGCCCGGATGTGCGTCAGGCCGAATCTGTACTGGCACAGCGTTTTTATGCGGTAAATCAGGCTCGCGGCTATTTTTATCCAAGCATCACGCTGAGCGGAAATGCAGGCTGGACCAATACCGGCGGCGGAATCATCAGCAATCCGGGCGCCATGTTGTTGCAGGCCGTAGGTTCGCTCACACAACCGTTGTTTAATAAGGGAACAAATATTGCACGACTTAAAATTACCAAGTCGCAACAGGAAGAAGCCGTATTGGCTTTTCATCAGACTTTACTGAATGCCGGCAGCGAAGTAAACAATGCCCTGACACAGTGGCAGACTGCCCGCGAACGGATCGAATTGGAAAATCAGCAGATTGCCGCACTCGAAAAGGCTGTTCACAGCACAAAAATGCTGATGACGTATGGTAACACAACCTATCTGGAAGTGCTGACAGCCCAGCAGGGACTTTTATCGGCACAACTCGGTCAGGTTGCCGATCGCTTTGATGAGATTCAGGGAATTATCAACCTGTATCATGCATTGGGCGGCGGACAATTGGATTAAAAACCAGAACACATAGATAACTTTAACCAATGCGAGGGCATGCATCTTTCGGGATGTGTGCCCTTTTTT
>CAMTPG010000155.1 GCA_947074335.1 uncultured Parabacteroides sp. | reverse complement strand
CTGGCCTACTCGCTGATGCAGACCGGCAAACTGGAACAGGCACGCAATTATTTCGGACGCATTTCGCAGATTGGCAGCACCTATCGCGAAGCGGCTGCTTACTATATGGCCTACATTGATTATGCCACCGGCAATTACAACAATGCCATGATCGAGTTTGCCCGACTGAAAGAGAATCCGGCTTACCGCGAACTTTCGCTCTATTATATGGCACAGATCTATTTCATTCAGCAGAAGTTCAGTCAGGTGATTCAATCGGGCGAAGAGCTGCTTGCCACCTATCCGAACAGCACCAACAATGATGAGATTTGCCGCATTACCGGCGATGCTTATTATCAGCTGGGCAACGAAGATAAAGCCATTCCGTTGCTGAGCCGTTATGTGGCCAATACGGCCAGTCCGTTACGCAGCGATCTGTATATACTGGGGGTATGCTACTACAATAAAGGCAATTACAACAAAGCCATCGATAACCTGAGTCGCTGCATCCTGCAAAACGATGCGCTCACACAGAATGCTTATCTCTATCTGGGGCAAAGTTATCTGAAGCTGGGCGAAAAGAATAAAGCGCGTATGGCTTTCGAATCGGCAGCTACTGCTTCGTTCGATGAGCAGCTGCGCGAAGTGGCGCTTTACAACTATGCACTGCTGATTCACGAAACAGCTTTTGCCGGTTTTGGCGAATCGGTTACTATCTTCGAAGATTTTCTGAACGATTTCCCCAATTCGCAATATGCCGATAAGGTGAATGATTATCTGGTGGAGGTTTATCTGACTACCAAAAATTACGAGGCGGCGCTTCGTTCCATCAATCAGATAAAGCATCCGAGTTCCAAAATTCTGGAAGCAAAACAGGATATGTTGTTCCAGCTGGGCACACAGGCTTATACCAATATGAAACTGGACGATGCGGTGAATCTGTTTACACAGTCCATCAACATGGGAAGCTACAATATGGAGGCGCGCAATGACGCCTATTTCTGGCGCGGCGAATGTTTTTATCGCATGGGCGATTACAACAAAGCGATCTCCGATTTCCGTACTTATCTAAACAATACCCGTCAGCGCAATACGGATATGTATGCACTGGCCTATTATAATCTGGGATATTGCTACTTCAAACAAAAAGATTATGCAGCGGCACTGAACCGTTTCCGTCAGTTTACCGAGCTGGATGACAAACAGCTCACTTCGGCTCTGGCGGATGCGTATAATCGTATTGGCGACTGCCTGTATCAGAACCGCCAATATGCACAGGCCGAACAGAATTATGCACGCGCGGCACAGATATCGCCTTCAGCCGGCGACTATGCGGTGTATCAGCGCGGATTCCTGCTGGGATTACAGAAAGATTACCGCGGAAAGATTCAGGCCATGGATCAGCTGATCAGCGAATATCCGCAATCGCAATATGTGGATGATGCGCTGTTTGAAAAAGGACGCTCTTATGTGTTGCTCGAAAACAGTCAGCAGGCGGCCCAGGCCTTCGAAAAACTGATCGGTCAGTTCCCGCAAAGCAGTCTGGCGCGCAAAGCCGGCATTCAGCTGGGGTTGCTTTACTTCAACGACAATCAGCCTGAAAAAGCGGCTGCAGCTTACAAAATGGTAATCAGCAATTATCCGGGAAGCAGCGAGGCGGCTACGGCATTGCAGGATCTGAAATCAGTTTACATCGACCTGAACGATATCAATGCTTATGCCAATTATGTAAATTCGCTGGGCGGTGCAGTACGTATGGAGGTGGGCGAACAGGATTCGCTGACTTACATCGCGGCCGAAAAGCTCTTTATGCGGGGCGATAACGAGGCGGCCCGTCGCAGCCTGATCAGTTATCTGCAGAGTTATCCCGACGGAGCTTTCAGTTCGAATGCCAATTTCTATCTGGGCAGTATTGCCTTTGCCAATAAAAATTATGGCGATGCACTCGAACGTTTCCAGGCTGTTATTCTGAGCGGCGACACCAAATACCTGGAAGAATCGCTGGCTCGTACCGCCGAGATTCAATATCTGGATAAGAATTATCCGCAGGCACTCGAAAGCTTCCAACGCTTACTTTTCGTGGCCGAAAATCCGGAAAACAAACAGGCGGCCCGTCTGGGTATCATGCGTAGTGCTTTGCAGACCAAACAGGAAAAAGAGGCGTTGCTGGCTGCCGAGCAGTTGCTGGCCGAAGCGAAACTCTCGCCCGAAATTGAAAGCGAAGCCCGTTATGTGCGTGCCATGGCTTATATCAATCAGGGAGAATCGAGCAAAGCACTCCCCGATTTACTGGCGCTCAGCAAAGATACGCGTACTGCACACGGGGCAGAAGCCAAATACCTGCTGGCACAGATTTATTTCAATGAAAATAAAGATGAACAGGCCGAAAAGGTGCTCGAAGAGTTTGCACAACAGGGCACACCGCATCAATATTGGCTGGCTCGCGGATTTATTCTGTGGTCGGATATTTACATGCGCAAAGGCGATATGGCTCAGGCCCGCGCTTATCTGAATAATCTGCAGAATAATTATAAAGGCAATGATGATATTGAAATCATGATCCGCGAACGATTGGGCAAATTAACAAATTAAGAAGAAGAGCGATGAAAAATAGATATACAGTTCCCGCAGTCTGCCTCGCAGCGCTGCTTAGCCATGCAGCCGGTCTGCAGGCTCAGACCGAACAAACGGAGAAAAATCTGAATCGTGAAATGACGCTCGAGCGCGAATACGATCCGAGCGTTCAGGATGCCAGCAAGGTAAATACGCTGCCCGAAATCAAAGAGCCGGTAGTTACCAAGATGGTGATTGATTATGCAAGTTATACGGTGCCCGCCATTCCGGCACAGGAGATTTCGCTGCTGCCACCGGGTAAAATCATGACACAGATCGATTATAATAAACGACGCGGTTATTTCAACTTTGGCGGCGGCACGCACCTGAACCTGAATGGTGATCTGGGATATCATATTCTGAATGATGATATCAACAAATTAAATATCTGGGTATCGCACCGCTCTACCAACGGTAAAAATAAATACCTGCAGGTGGATCAGAAACAGAAAGCGAAACTCAACGATAACATTGGCGGTATCAATTTTGATCATACTTTTCAGTACCTGACACTGAATATGGGCTTGAAATATGCTTATTCCGCATTTAACTATTACGGTATACCCGAAGTTTCTTCGATCAGCAGCGCAGATCTCTCTTCCAGCATCGAATCGCTGGGTGTGGATCGCGACAAAGATCAGGTGTTGCAAACCGTACAGGCGCAGGTTGGCGTTACTTCGAAAGAGAATGATGCCATGCGTTATCATGTGCAATTGGGGTATACTAATTTCAGCAGGAAGTATTCGCAATATATCGATGTAGACGGCGTTCGACAGCATGCTTTTAATCTGGATCTGGATTTTCATGCGCCTTTCGACGGTGATAAATGCATCGGGATTGCGGGTAATTTCAACTATTTCAACTACAGTAACGAAGGTGAAAAAGATCCGTATTATTATCATTTCGACAGTCATCTGCAGGGCACACTGACGCCCTATTTTAAAGTAGATGCTGAAGACTGGCGGCTAAAGATCGGCGCCAATGTGATGCTGATAACCGGTGATGATAAGAAGTTTACAGCTTCGCCGGATATTGAATTTGCCTATACGGTTGCCAATAAAACGGAACTGTATGCACAGGCCACTGGCGGTCTGATTGCCAATTCGCCCTATCAGATCTCTCAGGAGAACCGGTATATTAATCCGAGTCTGAATGTATTAACTTCGCGTCGCAATGTGGATGCTTTGCTGGGTATTAAAAGTGCTGCTGCCGGCAGTTTCTGGTTTGATTTGTTTGCCGGTTATCAGTATACAAAGAATGATGTCTTTTTTATTCCGGCCTATTTTTCATCCGTAATGGCTGATTTTGGTAATGCGCTCGATGTGGATCAGGCAAACAGTCAGCATCTGTTGGTCGGACTGAATATGAAATACAGCTTCCAGCAGCTGGTGGATCTGCATCTAAAAGGTGTTTATAATCACTGGAGCATCTCGCATGAAGATGAATATTATGAACAACAATCAAGCGCCTATCCGATAGGGAATGATGAAAAGCATAAAGCTTACGGCAAACCTGAATTCGAGCTGAATGCCGGCATTACGGTTCGTCCCACATCCAAAATCACGGCTTTGATGGATTATAATCTGCTGACCAACCGGTATACGCCCCAGGTCAAGATGAAAAACATCAATGAGCTCAATCTGACCGGTATATACGACCTGAACGATACTTTTGGATTTTATGTAAAACTGAATAATTTGTTATTCCAGAAACAGGAGTTGTATTATGGATATCCGCTGCAGCGTTTTAGCGCCATGGTGGGTGTTAATATCAATTTCTGATCAACTATTACAGATTTAGCAACAATTGTTAAATCTCCCTGAAATCCGGCTTTAAAGGCAATTACAGTTCATATGTTCCGGTATGAACCACTGAAAATTCCCTTTAAAGCCGATTTCATTTCCTTTGCAAGGGAAAAATCATTTCATGCCGATGTATTTACAAATGCATAACGATGAATTCCAAATCCCCTTGGCAGAGAATGGAAATCGCTTCAAAATTGTGTCTTTTTTCGCTCTTAATCTATACTAAACAGGATTGATGAGGAACAGGAATATGGCATCACAGACTTCTCTTTTGCAGGTTACATAAAAAACGCTTGCCCGATTCACATCCGGCAAGCGCTTACTCTTACTAATAGCTACAACAAAAAGATTGAAATATCAGGTAAAAGCCTGCGATAAATCATCCAGAATATCACCTATAAATTCGGTTCCGACAGAAAGCCTGATCGTATTGGGTTTGATGCCCTGATCCAACAGCTCGTCGGGCGAGAGTTGCGAATGGGTGGTGCTGGCGGGATGAATCACCAGCGATTTCACATCAGCCACATTGGCCAGCAGCGAAAAGATCTTCAGCCTGTCAATAAACGCCTGTGCCGTTGCGGCATCTCCTTTGATTTCGAAAGTAAAAATGGAGCCGGCTCCCTTGGGAAAATAGTGCTTGTAGAGTGCATGATCGGGGTGACCCGGCAAGGCGGGATGATTGACCCGTTCTACTTTCGGATGTTTATTGAGGTATTCCACTACTTTCAGGGCATTTTCAACATGGCGTTCCACGCGAAGCGACAAAGTTTCTACGCCCTGCAGAAGCAGAAATGCACTGAGCGGACTCAGTGTGGCGCCGGTATCACGCAATAGAATGGCCCGAATGCGTGTAATATAGGCTGCTGCACCGGCTGCATCCGTAAAACGAACGCCATGATAACTGGGATCGGGTTCGGTAAGCTGCGGAAACTTGCCGGAGGCTTTCCAGTCGAATTTGCCCGAATCCACAATCACGCCGCCCAGCGTAGTGCCATGTCCGCCGATAAATTTAGTAGCCGAATGAATCACAATATCTGCCCCATGTTCGATGGGTCGAATCAGATACGGGGTTCCGAATGTATTATCTATCAGCAACGGAATGCCGTGTTTATGAGCAATTTCGGCCACGGAATCGATATTGATCAGATTGGAATTGGGATTACCAAAAGTTTCAATAAAAATCAATTTGGTATTGGGTTGAACAGCTTCTTCGAAATTGACTGATTTTTCCGGATCCACAAAAGTGGTTGTTATGCCCCAATTGGGCAAAGTGTGTGCCAGCAGATTATAGGTGCCGCCATAAATGGTTTTGGCCGAAACAATATGATCGCCTTTCGAGGTGATGTTCTGAATGGCATAGGTAACGGCTGCAGCGCCCGACGCAACAGCCAGTGCGGCCAGACCGCCTTCGAGTGCGGCAATGCGCTCTTCGAATACGCCTTGTGTGGAGTTGGTTAGCCGGCCGTAAATATTTCCCGGATCGCGCAAACCAAACCGGTCGGCGGCATGCGCCGAGTTATGAAAAACATACGAGGTGGTCTGATAAATGGGCACTGCCCGCGCATCTGTGGCCGGATCGGGAGTTTCCTGACCGGCATGAATCTGTAAAGTTTCGAAATGTAAATGATTAGTTGCCATACGATTGAATTTTTAATTTGTTGTCTGATGCAAAGATATTGGTGTTAAAAAGTCTGCACAATCCCATAAATAGGGTATATTTGTCTTTCGATTTCATAAAAAATGATGCAGGGAATAAAAGATCTAACTCACGGACCGATACGGCAACAGCTCTTCAGACTGGCCATGCCTATTATGGGCACTTCATTTATACAGATGGCATACAGCCTGACCGATATGGCCTGGGTTGGTCGACTCGGCAGTCAGTCGGTTGCGGCTATCGGCGCAGTGGGTATTTTAACCTGGATGACCAATTCGATTGCTTACCTGAATAAAGTAGGTGCCGAAGTCAGTGTGGCACAAAGCATCGGCTCCGGCAATGCGGATCATGCCAAACGATATGCATCACACAACCTGACAATTGCCTTACTGATCTCACTCTGCTGGGGCGTGCTGTTGTTTGCATTTGCCTATCCGGTGATCAGCATCTTTAAACTGGATTCCTCCATAACAGCCGA
>CAMTPG010000154.1 GCA_947074335.1 uncultured Parabacteroides sp. | reverse complement strand
CGTTATGCACAGGGTGAAGTATTATCCAATTTGCTCAGCAGCGTGGATGTGCGCGATTATCGTGTAAACGAAATCACGGCGCAGGTTATTCCCCAGAGTCAGATTGTAATGAAAGGTGGTCAGTATCGTGCCAACATTGTTTTGTCGGCAGTAGATACAACCAAACGACCGACTGTTGTGGTAAACGGCAAACCGCTGGATGATCTGAACGGTATGTTCGCAACAATAGCCGGTGCTCCCGGTACCTATCCGGTAAAAGGATATATAGAAATTCCTTCGAGCGACGGTACATTGATGCGTCGTAACTTCGAAAGCGAATATTATGTAACCGAGCCCAGTGCAACTGTGGCACCTACCATGATGAATGTATTATATGCAGGCATCAGCAATCCGATCCGTATTGCTGTTCCGGGTGTGCCCAGCGGTAATGTTACGGCAACCATGAGCAACGGAACCCTGACACGCAACGGCGATCAGTGGGAGGCAAGACCTTCGGCAGTAGGTACCGATGCTATTGTCTCGGTACAGGCACGTATGGCCGACGGACGTAATGTGGAAATGGCAAAAAGTGCATTCCGTGTACGTGCTCTGCCTGATCCGATGCCTTACATCGAATATAAAGATGAAAACGGCAATCTGCGCAAATTCCGTGGCGGCCGCATTCTGAAACGCGATCTGATCGGTTCGGATGGCATTCTGGCTGCTATTGATGATGATTTGCTGAATGTACCGTTTAATGTACAGAGCTTCGAGATGACCTTCTTCGATTCGATGGGTAATATGATTCCCGAAGTAGCCCAGGGCGGTCAGTTCTCTCAGCGACAAAAGGATTATATCCGCCGGCTGGAGCGTGGCAAACGCTTCTTCATCTCGCGTGTACTGGTAAAAGGTCCCGATGGTAAAGAACGTACCATCACACCTATTGAAGTAATAGTAGATTAATCGGTGCATGATTCTTCATCACCAAATTAATGAAAAAGATATGAAACGATTTTATTATATAGTTGCATTAGCGCTTGGATTGTTTGTTACACTGCCTGCCGGTGCGCAGCAGGAAAACGAGCAGGCACGCCGTCGCGGTCCTGAGTCAAGTCGCGGCGAACGCACTGATACGGATCAACATGCCACACTGCAGGATCTGACAGTTCGTGCACAGGATATGAATGAGCGAATGACACAGAATCCGGACAATGCGCCCTGGATGCGTGTGATCTATCGTCGTATTGATTTGCTGGACGAGCCCAATGCGCCGCTTTATTATCCGACACGCCCGATGAACGGCCAGATGAACCTCTTTACCACAATCTTCACGCTGGTAAGCGAGAATAAACTTCCGGCGTATGAATACCTGGATGGCTACGAGGATTTCAGTCCTGCGCATCGCGTTGTACTGAAAGAGATGCTTGATCGTTTCCATATCTATTACGAAGAGATTCCCGGTCGCGGCAAT
Organism: uncultured Parabacteroides sp.; assembly: GCA_947074335.1. Lineage (GTDB taxonomy): Bacteria > Bacteroidota > Bacteroidia > Bacteroidales > Tannerellaceae > Parabacteroides. The sequence goes on along the minus strand of CAMTPG010000154.1, from coordinate 5,114 downwards.
GAGCCCACCACTTTCGTGGTAAACGAAAGCGATATCCCTTCGGCTGATGTCCGTTCTTTTTACGTGAAAGAGGCCTGGTATTTTGATCAGAACAATTCGGTATTTGATGTGAAGACACTGGCACTTTGCCCGATCCTCTCTTCGAGTCGTGATATCGGCGAAACAACTATGGGTATGTTCTGGATTCAGTACGAAAATCTGCGCCCTTATCTGACTACCCGTCAGATTATGACGTCGAATCTGAATAATGCCATGACCTTCTCGATCGATGATTATTTTCGTCGCCGCATGTTCAACGGAGAGATAATCAAGACACAAAATCTGCTGAACCTGCCTTTGCAGGCCTATTGCCCCACGCCCGATTCACTGAAAAGCGAACAGGATCGTATCGAAGCACAACTTGTTGCTTTCGAAAAGGCACTCTGGTTGCAGCCCGATACCGCACAGGTTACTCCGCAGAATGTAAAGAAGACAAAAGGCGTATCCACCGCGGCCCGTGCCAAAACGGTTAAATCGGCAGAGCCAAAAGCCGCGAAAGTAAAAGCTCCGAAATCGGCAGCACCGGCTACTTCGGTTCGCAGTGTACGTCGCAGATAAGCAACAAACTCAGATCAATATATTACAGAACCCGTTGATGCCGGCAATATGCTGATCAACGGGTTTTCTATTTCCTGTCTGGTTGCCTCTTCGTCTGTTGCATGCTTAAAGTAAAACGGCCTCTTACCGGTTATTATACCGGAAAGAGACCGTTCTGTATCGATCAATCATGCAATCTTATTTAATACCCAGTTTTTTACGGATATCCTTCGGAATAGCATCCTTATGCAACATCACATAAATTGTTTTGGCACGTACATAGCTGTCCGACATATTCAGATAACCATCATAGGCATTGCGATCGGTTCCCCATGAGTTTTTGGTAATGTAATATTTTGTTCCGTTCTGATCGTTGGTAATGCCGGTAAGATGCATCAGGTGATCATCGGTAGTAACAAATGATTCGAATCCGGCCTGACGTACTTCGGGCGTTACCACGATTTCCGGGTAAGGCTGTTCAAATTTAAATACCTCTTCCAGACGGCCCTTCTCATCCAGCTGTTCGAAGCGGGCCCGATCGGTATTGGATAAATCTTCCACTTTATTTACTTCCGGATTGATAGCCACGCCGTTTTTAAAAGAGAATCCCTTTTCGCTTACATCGCCATCCCAGCAAACGGTATAGCCGTTGTTCAGGGCATAATCGATGGTTGCCATCATCTCGTCGAGCGGCAGATTGTAGATGGATGCATGTTCCCAGTTATCCGGCACCTCCAGAATAAACTCTTCATAATAGGGCTGATGTGTGAAACTTCCGATTTCCACATAATCATCCATATTCAGTCCCAGCGATGCAGCATAGCTCTGCGGTGTATATTCTTTTCCCTGATATACGAAAGTCTCGGGCAGCTCACCCATATAAGTATCAAACAGATTCTGAATCATGGCATCATACTGCGGACTGCGTTTCTTTTGTTGTACCGCCGTGTTGGCCAGTGCCTGTATATATTTCACCATCTCGCTGTGATTGTGTTTATCCGAATCATAGTTGATGCCGGTATAAACCTCTTCGGGAACAATGCCGACCTGCTTGTAGGCATTGGTAAAGGTGTGCGACAAACTGCCCTGACCGATGTTGCCTTTTCCCTGACGCAGGTAATTATCCTGCAGCTGATTCATGTATTTTTGGCGTACAATAAACATTTCCGACAAATCGTGTTCGCCCTTTCCCTGACGCAACAACTCGGATTCCATAAATGAGGTAGTGGCAAAACACCAGCATGTACCGGTAGATGCCTGATTTTTCACCGGGGTAACCGGCACGGTTACCACTTCCGTAAACTGATATCCCTGCGCAAATAAACTGCCGGTTGTTACGGCCAGCGCACAAGCTAAAATATACCTTTTCATCTTAATAACAGATTATATGTTAATGCTAAATTTTAAAAATCGACTGATCCGGTCCGAATGCTCCGCACCGGAGATTGTATGCAGCTGCAAAGCCTTAGAAACCGCGGGCAAACATCTTCCAGAACTCATCGGCCATATCCTGCCAGCGCACGATGGTTGCACCGGCAAAATCGGCTGTGTAACCGGTCAGGAATGCACGTGCCGCATCATTGCCCTCGTTTTGTTGTATTAATGCATATTGCGCTTCCACAAAAGGTAGTTCCGTAGCGCCCTTCTTCTCGAAGTGGGCAATGTTGTTTTGCATCTTCTCTTTGGTAAGTCCCCAGCGCACGGTAGCCAGTTTATTGGCCGGACGGTATTTCCACACAATGGCATCTTCGCGATGACGATGCTGTCCGCAGATACCGAAGGCCGCAGGCAGCTCGGTAGTACCGGCAAAAACAGGGATGCGCGGACTCTGTCCGGGATTATCAAGCGAAATCCAGGCTACACCGCCCACATCATCCGGCAGCCAGTCGCGCAACTGAATTACATGCGAGTAGGAGCATTGCGGAACAGCCACCAGACGGTTGCGTTTTACGGCACCCTCTTTCACGCCGTTCAGCATATTTACCATATCGGTTGTCATCCAGGGATTGGCCGACGTACTGATAATTGTATCCGTCTCTTCACTGTCTTTGCGCTTTACGGGCACCTTCAGATTTTGTGTCATATCCCATTCGGTGCCCTCGTAAGTTTCGCGCAGCAGCGCCATTACCTTTTCGGGAGATACAGGTTGTTCGGGTTTTACACTGAACGGCAGTTCTTCGGCTTCGTAGCTCAGGTTGAGCGAAGGAGCCAGATCATTCAGGATAAAATATTCGCGAACATTAAATGCCTTCTTGCCGCCGCCATAAGCCTTCCAGAATTTAAACGGCTCTTTGCCGTCCCAGAAGCCCATTTTTTTAGCCACGTCGTATACATTGGCCGAAGCCATATAATTGTTAGTATCTTTCAGGTCGAGCGAAGCAATGCGCGGGATATTTGCCGACACACCCACCTCATCGTCGGGGATGCGTACGGCTGCCCATACGCCGCCAATTTTGTCGGGACCTTCGCCGAATATTTCAAAATGCCAAACCTCCTGCGGATCGGCTATCGTCAGACATTCGCCCGAGTCGCCATAACCGTATTCGGCTACCAGATCACCCATAAGTGTGATAGCCTGTCGTGCCGTAGAGCAACGCTGCAATGCGATACGTTCCAGCTCTTCGATCATAAACATTCCGTTTTTGTTGACAAGCTCTTTGCGGCCGGTGATAGTCGTCTCGCCAATACCCAGCTGTTTCTCGTTCAGACAGGGATAGGCCACATTCAGGAATTGATACGTTTCGGAGGCTTGCGGGATATGTCCCTTCAACTCCATGCGGGTCTGATCAGACGGGTATTCGGTATGCATACGGCCATTGAAGACGGCCACCGTGGTATCCCGTTCGTACACGGCACCCGGCACAATATCCATCCAGGTACGATAATTCCCGTCGCAGGTATGACTTGTCATCACCGAGCCATCAGTCGATGCCTTTTTTCCCACCATAATACTGGTACAACTCTCCGGATGATTTACCGGTTCCGAAAATTCGATTACCTGCGCGAAAGCCTGGATACAACACACCGACCAGGCTGCAAGCATAAGCATTTGTCTCTTCATTCGTTATCTCACTTTTTTGTGCTTAAAGATACAATTATTTATAGAATAGTAAATATAAATGTGAATCTGTTATTAAAAAATCATTTATATAGTGCAAACTGATTAATATACAAAGCCGGATAAACCATCTTGTAATTGAATGATATCATTCTTTTAACTATCTGTTATGCATCTTTTACCGGACGCCTTATTAACCGATACTAATTTGTCAACTGTTAAACTCTTTTTTGACAGCTATCAAAAAAGGATTTGACAATTGTCAAAAAAGCGTTTCACAGCTGACAAAAAAATAAGCCTTTGCATAGTTTTCTTTATCGGTTCAGTTGCCTATATATAAAATGGTTGATCCGGATTGTCGGAAAGATCCTGTTTGTAAATCGTCAATAGACGATTTTTTACTCAAACATCATATAATAAATGATATAAACCTGAATCTTGAAAAATAGTTTGATTCTTAAATTGTCTTTCAAAAAAAGCATTTGCTTTCGAACAATACCTCCGCTCTGTTGTTTTTAAAACATATACAATGTAAACAAATGTTCTGCTATCTGGGATTTATTCAGGATATTAAATCAGATTGCAGAGCATATTGACGTATCTGTAAAGAAGTTGATAGTATTAAATACGATTAAATAACTTAAATTATTATCTTATGTGGTTATGTAAATCCTCTATCGGGAAGAAGGTGGTGATGAGTGTTACAGGACTCTGCCTTATTTTTTTCGTTACATTTCACCTGAGCATGAATACTGCAGCCATTTTCTCCGGAAAGGCTTATGATGAGATTTGTGCGTTTCTGGGTGCAAACTGGTATGCCGTAGTATTATCGATCGGACTTGCGGCGATAATAATCATTCATTTTCTCTACGCCATTGTGCTTACAGCCGAAAACCGTAAAGCGCGCGGAGATAAACGTTACCTTGGGCAAAAAAGACCAAAAGGTGTAGACTGGGCCTCGCAAAATATGTTTGTGCTGGGTATTATTATTGTTTTATTTATCTTCCTGCATTTATGGATGTTCTGGCATAAAATGATGTTTGCCGAACTAATGGGCGAAAGTCTCGTTCCACTCGGAAACGAAATGGTTACGCCACATAGCGGAGCAGCCTTCATTAATTATTATTTCAAAGGGAATTGGTTTATCACGCTGATTTATCTGATTTGGTTCCTGGCTTTATGGTTCCACATGACGCATGGCTTCTGGAGTTCTATCCAGACACTGGGTTGGAGTAATGTAGTCTGGATTAAACGATGGAAAGTAATTTGCACCATTGTAACTACCTGCTTATGTGGTTGGTTTGCAATTATTACAATTATTTTCTTCATTAACGGAACCGGAAATCTGTGATAAAAACAGAATAGTATATTATAATAATGTATAATCCATTTGAAAATAAAATATTATGGCTGAATTAGAATCTAAAATTCCTGAAGGCGCAATAGCCGATAAATGGAAAAATTATAAAGATCACCAGAA
>CAMTPG010000153.1 GCA_947074335.1 uncultured Parabacteroides sp. | reverse complement strand
ACAAAAATTCAAATAATGTAAATCAAAAATCAGTAAAATAAAATATATTAATAGATAAAAATAAATCTTATATTGATTTAATAATTACAGTTGTTGCGGTTAAGGATATGTGAGATTAATAAACAGGTCATACATTTATTAATAATTTTAAATTATGAATTCGTTGCAATTTCAAAAAAAATTATTGGGTTTGCGAGATAATATGGTGAATATCGCGTTAATACTTACTGCAAATCGTTTGGATGCTGAGGATTTAGTTCAAGACACCACCATGAAGGTGATCGACAATCAGGATAAGTTTGTCGATAATGTTAATTTTAAAGGCTGGGTACTGACGGTCATGCGTAATATTTTTATTAATAATTACCATAAATTGGTGCGCACCCAGACTTATGTAGATCCAAATACTGACATTTATAATTTAGATGTCGTTACTGATTCTGATTTTCATTCACCCGAAGGCTCTTTCCAATTAAAGGAAATAACAAAAGCTATCAATGAACTGAATGATGATTTGAAAATTCCTTTTTCCATGTTTTTGAGCGGTTACAAATACAATGAGATTGCCGAAAAACTGGATATTCCGCTGGGGACTGTAAAAAGTCGTATTTTCTTTGCACGACAGGAGTTACAAAAAATTCTAAAAGATTTCAGATGAAAAAATTCTACACATAACTAACAAATCGATATTTCTATGCCTGTAAATTTATTGGCAGGCTTTTTTATGGAGATCAGCTTGATACTGTCAGCTTGTCATGTTGATATCCGCAAGGTTCTTATCACCGCGAAATCCGCGGCAAAGCAAATTTCATTACACTACAGTGCATTTTAAATTTCACTGCAGTGCAATTTTTATTACACTGCAATGTATCAGAAAAGCAGTCGGTATCTGCCCCTTTTAAAGCCTGTTGAAAAGTGTCGGATAATCGGACAAAATGACAGGCGAAGGCACGATTGTTCATAACCTCTCGGTTTATTTAATGAAGAAATAAAAAACCAGACTGATCAACGAAAAAATCATCAAGACCAGTAATAAGATACGCAGCCATTGTTTCTTTATGCTGCGAAGCGGAAAAATCAACGGAATAAAGAAGCCATAGAATCCGATATCAGCTCTGCGCAATCCGATAAATAATAAGGTAATTACTACCGCGGCAATCACTCCGATTACAATGAGCTGTCTCTCTTTGTCTTCCATAAAATCATGCAATTATGTTTGAGATGTAAAGATACAAAAAGCGCGCTTTGTATCCCTACATAGGCGCGCTCATCCTGTTTAAGAATAAATAAATTATTATGATAACATCTTCCGTAAACAGTTAATAAATCATTGAACCATTAAATAACTAAATAAGTTAATCATTAATTATGAAAAGCTATTCTAAAGGTTAAACATGAATTTTTTATTCAATGTTTATATATTAACTTTTTTTGCGATATTAGATTGTTGATCGAAATAAAGAATTTATTTGAATGTTAATTAACCGGTATAATGCTGCATTATGTCGTATTATTATTTCTGGTATTAGTATTTTCTAATATCTAAAAGTATGCTTTATAGCAGAAAACGGATAAAACCGCATAACATGCAATTTTGTTATACATCAATACAAATCAAAAACAAAAAAATATGTGCTTCTACAACAGTTTTGCTGCCCGTGTAATAAGTCTGGCTGCCCGTTACAACAGGAATATCAAACTGGGGCAGATTCTGCAGGATTTTGATGCGACCGATCATTATATTGTCAACGGATTTTCATTTCCCGATTATCCGGTGATTACAGCCGCACCGGATATTGAGATGCAAAAATGGGGATTGATTCCATTCTGGACCAAAGACGAAACGCAGGCGGAAGAGATCAGACGAATGACGCTGAATGCCAGATCGGATACCATCTTTTCGAAGCCATCTTTTCGCGAACCTGTTTTACGCAGACGTTGTCTGATTCCTTCAACCGGCTATTTCGAATGGCGCCATGAAGGAAAACAGAAGATTCCTTACCGGATTTTTTTAAAAGATGAGCCTGTTTTTTCGATGGGCGGTATTTATGATGTCTGGCACAACCACGAAACAGATACTTTTATTTCCTCTTTTTCCATCATTACAACCGATACCAATCCGTTGATCGACTATGTGCATAATCAAAACCATCGCATGCCATTAATTTTAGCACAAAATGAAGAAGAAAAATGGCTTGATCCCCATCTTTCTCATGCCGAAATACAGCAAATAATGACTCCATTTCCGGAAGAAACAATGGCAATCGAAAAACTGGAAGTTGATTTTTTAATGAAATGGCGTATCCTTGAAAAAATGCAGAAAGCGTTGCACAATTCACTCGATTAGTCTGTTTTTTTCTTATCTTTGATTTTACTAAATGACTAAACAAATAATTGGTTTCGACAGAAACCTTAAATCGTACTTTTTATGATGACTACAAATGCAACTACTGTTTCATCGGCTTACCGGCGTTTGGAATCGCTCGATGCGTTACGCGGACTTGATCTCTGTTTTTTAGTAGCTCTCGGTCCTTTTATGAATGCACTGGCCGGCGCAATCGATGCCGAATGGATGCAACCCGTTATGTGGTGTTTCCGCCATGCTTACTGGACAGGCTTTTCGCCCTGGGATTTAATTATGCCGCTCTTCCTTTTTATGTCGGGCATTTCGATGCCTTTTGCCTTGTCGCGTTTTAAGCGCGAAGGCAGTCACGGAATCTTTTGGAAACGACTAATCAAGCGTGTTATTCTGCTCTGGATATTTGGTATGATGTGTCAGGGAAATCTGCTTGCACTCAATCCCGATCAGCTTTATTTCTATTCGAATACGCTGCAGGCTATTGCTACGGGTTATTTTTTTACGGCTATTCTGTTTATGTATACGGCCCGACGCACCCAGATCATCATTGCAGCTGTTTTGCTGGCGGTTTACTGGGCCTTGATGCAGTTTGTTTCGATTGACGGATATGGTGCCGGCAACTATTCTACACAATATAATTTGGCCGAATGGGTAGATCAGGTGGTACTCGGTCGTTTTCGCGATACGGCAAAAATTGTCGACGGACAGGTCGTTATAGCTCCCTGGTATCATTATACCTGGATATTAAGCAGTCTCAATTTTGTAGTCACCGTACTGACCGGCCTCTTTGCCGGCTACATAGCGAAAGATGCCACCGACGATCGTTTTAAACTGAAAATGTATTTTGGTATCGGAGCCGCACTTGTGGTAATCGGCTGGATTTGGGGTTTGCAGATGCCGGTGATTAAAACCATCTGGACCAGTTCGATGACTCTTGTGAGCAGCGGCTACTGCTTCCTGCTGATGGGACTGTTTTATTACTGGATCGATTTTAAAGGACATCATGCGCACGTAGGATTCCTGAAAATTTACGGCATGAATTCGATTACAGCCTATATGCTGGCCAATGTGGTTAATTTTAGCAGCATCGGCCGATCACTTTTTCACGGACTCGAACAATATATCGGTAATTATTATCCGTTGCTTATCACTGCCTCAAACATAACAATCGTTTTTCTGATTCTTCTGGCGATGCATAAACGGGGATTGTTTTTGCGGGTTTAAAGTAAACAGATCCTTTTTTAAATGGTATTGCTGCATGCTTTTAATCCGCTTGCAGCAATACTAAAAACCGGTTGCTGTTGGTATAATTTGTTTTTAATCCGTAATGCGGCAGATGATTTTAACAGATATGTTTGAACCTACTGTTTATATGGATCGTGCAGGTTCTTCCCGTACAATTCGTGGTTATACCTTATTGTATAAATTATCTGCTATGATTGACAAACGGAATAATTGATAGAAATCCATACAATAACTATTTGTCAGCTGCTGCAAACCGGTTAATTTTTTTCCTGCCGGCGAATATAATCGAGCAGCAAGATACAACCCGGCTGCACCACATTGCCATGATTAAAACCCTGCAGTTCGATGAGTTTTGTGTTTGTGTTGCCGGCACCGCGAAGCAGGGCATCGAGCAGAGCATTTTCTTCGTATCGTCCTGTAAGCTCCAGATTCCTGTCGCCGCTAATCAGCCGGATCGGCGGGGTTTCGCTCCGGAGCCATTGCACCGGCGCATAAGCATCAATAACCGGCAGCTGCATCGGCACTCCGCGCTCTTTGCGAATGGTATAATGTGTCAACGTCTGTCCGCTGATGGGGAAATAGGCTTTCACCTGATCCGGCCCGATGCCGTATGGTGCCAGCCAGGTTGAATCGAGCGCCAGCATCAGTGTGAGATAACCGCCTGCCGAATGACCGCTTACATAAATAGATTCGGGATTTCCGCCCTGTTTTTCAATTTCGCTGAAAGTCCAGGCTAATGCTTCGGCAGCATCTTCAAGATAAGCCGGATTTTGCGCCTTCGGACTCAGTCTGTAATTAACGGCAGCCACAGCCACACCAGCATTTTTCAACTCTTCGGGGATATATTTATTGCCTGTTTCCAGACCGCCGCCATGAAACCACACCACCGTAGGAAAGTCAGTTTCATCCGCCGGATAATACAAATCTAACCGGCATCGTTCGCGGCGGTAATCATCCGTTTCGGCAGGATCTATATAACTGATATCTTCAATCAGTTTATAGTGTTTTTCAAGCGCTTGTTGCGCCATGACCGGCAGTGCTGCAAGACAGACCAGCAGCCAGTTTAAGAGTATTTTTCGCATAATAGTAATTAGGTAATAATGATAAATTAAATGCTTCTGTAATACAATTATCGCAATAATTATTGTAAAAACCAACGATTTATTTGTACATTTGTTTTTTCTTTAAATACTGTTAATAGTTATAAATAAGCCATAGTACAATCATGGAGAATGAACAATTGTTAGAATCTGTTAGAAATAAAGCCTTAAGCTGGCTGTCGGATAGTTACGATGCTGAAACCCGTGCTGCGGTTCAGAAATTGCTGGATAACCCCGATCCCACCGAGCTTATCGAATGCTTTTATAAAGATTTGGAATTTGGAACAGGCGGTCTGCGCGGCATCATGGGCGTAGGAACCAACCGCATGAATATTTATACAGTAGGTGCTGCCACACAGGGTTTATCCAATTACCTGAAACAGGAATTCGATCATTTGGATCAGATTAAAGTAGTGATCGGATACGACTGTCGTAATAACAGTCATAAATTCGCCGATATCTCTGCCGATATCTTTTCTGCCAACGGCATCAAAGTATATCAGTTCGAAGATCTGCGCCCGACACCCGAAATGTCGTATGCTATCCGCAAACTGGGCTGCCAGAGCGGTATCATCCTGACTGCATCGCACAATCCGAAAGAATACAACGGCTACAAAGCCTATTGGGACGACGGCGCACAAATGGTAGCTCCGCACGATAAGAATACCATTGCCGAAGTCAATAAAATACGTAGTGCCGGCGAAATCAATTTCAAAGGTAACAAAGCGCTGATCGAAACGCTGGGTAAAGAGATGGACGATCAATATATCAAGGATCTGACTACCATTTCGCTTTCGCCCGATTCAATCAAGCGTCATCACGACATGAAAATTGTCTACACGCCGATTCACGGAACAGGTGTTCATCTGGTGCCCGATACATTGAAAGCCTTCGGATTCACCAACATCATTCATGTTCCCGAACAGGATGTGGTAAGCGGTGATTTCCCTACGGTGATTTCGCCCAATCCCGAAGAACCGGCAGCGTTATCGATGGCTGTTGAAAAAGCAATAGCTGTAGATGCCGAATTGGTAATGGCTTCGGATCCTGATGCAGACCGCGTAGGTGCTGCCGTGAAAAACAACGATGGCGAATGGGTGCTGCTCAACGGTAACCAGACAGCTCTTATGTTTGTTTATTACCTGATCACTCGCTGGAAAGAGCTGGGTAAAGTGAGCGGAAAAGAATACATTGTTAAAACCATTGTAACTACCGAACTGATCCGCACCATTGCCGAGAAAAACGGCGTGGAGCTGTTCGATGTATATACCGGCTTTAAATGGATTGCCGATATCATGCTGAAAAACGAAGGCAAAAAGACATTCATCGGCGGTGGCGAAGAGAGCTACGGCTTCTTGTGCGAAGATTTCGTGCGCGATAAAGATGCTGTTTCTGCCTGTGCCATTCTGGCCGAAATTGCAGCATGGTCTAAAGATCAGGGTGTAACCATGTATCAGCTGTTGCAGAAAATCTATGTGGAATATGGTTTCTCGAAAGAAAAAGGTATTTCGGTCGTGAAAAAAGGCAAGAGCGGCGCCGAAGAGATCGATGCCATGATGAAGCATTTCCGCGAAAATCCGCTGAAGGAGATTGCCGGATCTAAAGTTACGTTGTTCTATGATTTCTCAACCCTCAAAGGCTATGATTTCATGGAAAACGAAACGCTGACACTGAAGATGCCGACCACATCGAATGTATTGCAGTTCTTTGCCGAAGATGGAACGAAAGTCTCTGTTCGTCCGTCGGGTACCGAACCGAAAATTAAATTCTATTGCGAAGTGCATGCTAAAATCAGCAGCGAAGAAGAACTTCCGGCTGCCGAACATGCTGCGCACGAAAAGATTGAACAGATCAAATATTCGCTCGGAATTTAATGCATTTTCGAACGAATTAATTCA
>CAMTPG010000152.1 GCA_947074335.1 uncultured Parabacteroides sp. | reverse complement strand
GCTCGGTTTAGCTGCCCAATGCAGCAGAGAGATGGCGGCAATTGTTTCCGGATTTATTATTTCAATACTAAACAGCAGATCTGCGATTTCAGCTTCTTGTGTATTTGCTTACAATATCCGCTCAGATTTAACCATTCATTTTTTTTGCGAAGAATTCTATAAATTCCGGATAAATCCGAAAGCTTAAATGTATTGTAGCAAACAGTCATTTTATTCGATACCCGGTTAACTCTCCGGATTCAGAAAATAATCCCAGACCAGATTGATTTCGGCCTGCATATCATCCTGCTCGGCAGTAAGAACAATTACCGTATCATTTTCGGGCAGCAGAATAATGAACTGACCGCGTGCTCCGTCGGCACGAACGGCATTGTGCCGGCAGCGCCACATCTGATAACCGTAACCCTGCAGCCAGTCGCTGTCGGCAGCTTGCATCGTCAGGTTTTCGCGACGTACGCCGGCAGGCAGCGATTCGATTTGCGAAGCCGTTGCCTCTTTGATCCACGAGGCCGGCAGCAACTGTTGGCCGTTCCAGTTTCCCTGTTGCAGCAGGAATTGTCCCATTTTCGCCAGATCTTCCGTCTTCAGGTATAAACCCCAGCCGCCGGTGTTGATGCCCTGCGGACTTTCATCCCAGCGCGGATAATCAATATCCAGCGGAATAAACAGTTTCTCATTCAGATAATCCACCAGTTTCTTTCCTGTTTTTTGCTGGATAATGGCCGAGAGCATGTAGGTTCCCGGACTGTTGTATAAAAAGAAAGTGCCCGGTTCATGCTCTACCGGATGCGCCAGAAAAGTGCTTACCCAGTTCAGCGACTCGTCGCGGTTGCGTACAAACGAGATCGGTTCGGTGTCGTGGCCGCACGACATGGTGAGCAGATCTTTCACTGTCATGGCTGCCAGATTCGGACTGATGGTTTCGGGCAATTGATCGGGGAAAAAAGAGATCACTTTGTCATCGATCGACAACAATCCGTCGGCCACGGCAAAACCCACGGCAGTAGCTGTAAAAGTTTTACTTACCGAATTCAGAATATGCGGCTCATCCGGAGCGCCGCCATTCAGAAAAGCTTCGGCCATTACATCGCCGTCTTTCACAATCATAATGCTGTGGATATTTTGTCCGGCAGAATCAACAGCCGTCAGATAACGCTGCATTGCATTATTCCAGACTTCCTGACCGGTATTTCTCGGCAGCTGAGTTGCTTTGTTTTGAACCGATTCGATGATAACATGTGATGTTGTAAAATCGTGAGCATGTGATGGTTCGCAAAATCCGAATAGTGCGATACCGCCGCACAGGCATAGCGTCAGCTGTTTTTTTAATGTTTGTTTCATACAGACAGATTTTAGAGGTTACAAATAAAAATAGGTTAAATACAAAGATAAGAAAAACCAAAATACATTGCATATTTTTATATCTCTGATGTGAAATTAGAAAATTATCATGTACATTTGTTTATATATATTTAAAATTTTATCGATATGAACAAGACGGTTATATCTTTATTGGCAATATTAGCTATGATAGTGATGATTTCCTGTAGTGAATCGAAAGAATCGTATGTAAACGATTTTAGTAAGTTTGTGGAAAAGGTGCAGAAGGATTGTAAGAGTTATACGGAAGCCGACTGGCAGAAAGCCGATGAAACATACAAAGACTATATCGGACCGAAATACGATAAATTCAGCAAAGAACTGAATACGGATGAGTTGCTTACAATCACCAAACTGAAAGCACAATACATCACCCTGCATGGTTCTACCTATCTGAAAAACAGTCTGGATAAAGCTATTCAGGAGGGCACAAAGACCATGGATGCGATTATCAAAGACAAATAATGATTCATTCTGACAAACTTTACTAATCTGTTTTTATGAAAATTAAATTTGCTTTATCGCTGATTTTGCTGTGTGTATTCGGAACAATACAGGCGGCAAAAACAGATACGGTTGCCGTGAGAAGCAACAGTATGAATAAAGAGGTTCAGGTTGTGGTGATTTCTCCGGATAATCAGAATACGCCGAAGTCGGTAATTTATCTGCTTCACGGTCATGGCGGCAATGCAAAATCATGGCTCGAGCTAAAACCCGAACTGGCGGCAACAGCCGACCGCGATGATGTGATCTTTGTTTGTCCCGACGGTAAAAACAGCTGGTATTGGGATAGCCCGAAAGATCCTGCTTATCGCTACGAGACTTTTGTGTCTGAAGAGCTGACGGATTATATAGATACGAATTATCCCACACGGAAAGATTCCAAAAACCGCGCCATCGCCGGATTAAGCATGGGCGGGCACGGTGCGATGTGGATTGCCATGCGGCATAAAGATAAATTCGGTGCTGCCGGAAGTATGAGCGGCGGACTGGATATTCGTCCGTTTCCCAAAAACTGGAACATGAGCGAACAGTTGGGCGAAATGAAAGATAACCCCGAAATCTGGGATGCCCATACCGTAATCAATCAGATTCCGAATATCAAAAACGGTGATCTGGCTTTGATTATCGACTGCGGATATGATGATTTCTTCTTCGACGTAAACGAGGATTTCCATAAAAGACTAACCGAACGGAAAATCGATCATGATTACTATGTGCGTCCGGGCGGTCACAACGGGAATTACTGGAAAAATGCGATCGATTACCAGATTTTATTCTTCAATAATTTCTTCAATAAAAACAAATAAAAGAGAGATTTTGCAACGGGTTGATAATCAGGGTATGCAAAATCATACTTATGCATAAAAAAATACACTGCAGTGTAATTCGGATTGCACTGCAGTGTAACTATAATTTCACTGCAGTCTATTCCGGAGGATAGCAGGCAGTTTTTTACTTTTTAGCTCATTATTCCGTTTAATTCAACCGAATCAATAGGGAATAATGAGCTTTTATTTTATCGGATTTTAAGCAGATAATTTAGCTTAATCCTTCAATTTGTCCATCTACAATATCAATGCGCGTAGCTTGCGGAACCTTTGGTAATCCCGGCATACGCATGATATCGCCCATAATAACTACGATCATTTCGGCGCCATTGTTGATGATAACATCACGCACTTTCAGTTCGAAATTCTTCGTTACGCCATAAGCTTTCGGATCCGATGAAAACGAATACTGCGTTTTGGCAATACAGATAGGATAATGCGAAATACCCAGACTTTCGATCTGACGGATCTTCTTATCAGCCAGCGAAGTGTAAGTAACCGATGCTGCACCATACAGATTCTCGCTTACTTTTTTGATCTTTTCGCGTACCGAATCAGTATCTTCGTAAGCAAATTTAAGCGGAGCCGATGGTTTGTTTTCGATGGTTTCAACTACCAGTTTTGCCAGCTCTTCGCCGCCTTTGCCGCCTTCGGCAAATACATTATTCATACAGAAGCCCACGCCGATCTCTTTGCAATGTTCGGCAACCAGTGCAATCTCTTCGTCGGTATCGGTGGCGTAACGGTTGAATGTTACGATTACCTCCTGACCAAACTGTTTCATATTTTCCACATGCTTATCGAGATTGGCAAAGCCGCGTTGCAAGCCTTCCAGATTCTGCTCTTTGATTTCCGATTCGGGAACACCGCCATGCAGTTTCAGACTTTGCGAAGTAGCTACAATAATGGTCAGTTTGGGCGAAAGGCCTGATTTACGACATTTAATATCGAAGAATTTCTCAGCACCCAGATCAGCACCAAAACCGGCTTCGGTAATTACATAATCGCCGTAAGTGAGCGCCAGTTTCGAAGCCAGAATCGAGTTGCAGCCATGTGCAATATTGGCAAACGGACCGCCATGTACAAAGGCTGCCGTATGTTCGGTAGTTTGCACCAGATTAGGCAACAACGCATCTTTTAATAAAACCGTGATAGCTCCGGCTACGCCCAGATCGTTCACCGTGGAAGGTTTATCATCGTAAGTGAATCCGAGCAGAATATTTCCGATGCGGCGTTTCAGATCGTCCAGATCAGAAGCCAGACAAAGAATAGCCATGATTTCGGAAGCCGGCGTGATATCAAAACCGGTTTCGGTGGGAACACCGTTCAGCGGACCGCCAAGTCCGGAAACAACATTACGCAGACTGCGATCGTTCACATCCAGCACGCGTTTCCATTTAATCTCTTTCAGCCCTTCGCATGTACAACGATTCTGATAAATGTAATTATCCAGCAAGGCTGTTATCATGTTGTGAGCCGAAGTAATGGCATGAAAATCGCCTGTAAAATGCAGGTTGATATTCTCCATGGGCAACACCTGCGAATAACCGCCGCCTGCCGCGCCGCCCTTCATGCCGAAGCAGGGACCGAGCGATGGTTCGCGCAAAGCAGCAATCGCTTTTTTGCCGATCCGGTTTAAACCGAGTGCCAGCCCGATCGAAACCGTTGTTTTGCCGATACCGGCTTTTGTCGGCGTGATCGCTGTTACCAGGATGAGATTATGATTTTTAATTTGTTCCTCGTCGATGAGGTTGAGCGGAATTTTAGCAATATATCTGCCGTAGTTTTGAACTTCTTCGCGCGGAATACCCAGTCCGGCAGCAATTTCTTTAATTTTTCGAAGTGAGACTTCTCTCGCAATTTCAATGTCTGATTTCATTTGCAATTGTTTTGTATGAGTCAAAGGGCAAAAATAGTGATAATTTATCACATCCCAAAATAGCCGTTCGGACTGTAATCTCTGATAAAACGTTAAAGCGGAAAAACATTTCCCCCTAATTTTGTTATAAAAGAAAAGATAATACTAAAAATAAGCAATATGAAAAAGATTCTTTTTTATGCCTGTGTCGCAGCCATTGGTTTTTTAAGTTCGTGCAGTCAGGGCGAGCAACTCGACCCCTCTGTTCCCGTGAATCAGGATTACGGCATTTTTTATGATATTACGGCCAATACCACCCGCATGTCGGCCAATTTCAGGAAGATAAATGCGCAGGGCATTCCGTTGCGTTTTGGCGATGGCGATGTTTTGTTTAACAACAAACAGCCCGAATTTACCGGACAATTGCCTTATATGTATCTGGAACAAGTAGACGGATTAGTACCTGTTACATTTACATTTATACGATATGAGGATATGACGTTTGTTAATTCTGCCTCTATTTCGGATGTTTCGCCAATTACAATTCCTGATACATTAACATCAGTGAGTGAATATTTTAGTACGATATATTGGGTTGGCGATCCTGTAGGTGCCGACGAATATGTGGAAGCTCATCTGGAATATAAAGGAGGTACTTATACCACAAATACCAGTACGCAAGGTGCCCGCTTCATCAATCTCAATCTGAATACATCAAATGTAACTGCCGGGCAAACAGTTACCTTATATATAACACGTGTTAAGAAACTGGCCCTGCAGGATAGTCAGAGCACTGCCGGCGGACAGATAAATGTTTCGTATGGCACCTATAAATCGGTTTCGGTTACAGCCGACTAATCGTTGTTTTATAATTTCTATCAAGTGTATTTTGCACTTAACGGAAATGTATTGTTTAAGCCCTCAGGTATATCCGTAATCATTATATAATTATCAAATAAGAATCATTGAGTATGAAAAAAGAGTATATTATTTATAAACTCTCGGATGCTTCGCGCGAAGCTTGTAAGATTGACATCAATCTGTTTCAGCAATTTAACGTAAAACGCGGTTTACGCAATGAAGACGGAACAGGAGTCTTGGTGGGTCTTACAAGAATAGGAAATGTGGTTGGATACGAGCGTATTGAGGGAGGAGGGTTGCAGCCTATTCCGGGAAAATTGTTTTATCGGGGTTACGATGTGGAAGATATAGCCCGTAGTTTAATTGCCGAAAAACGATTTGGTTTCGAAGAAGTAGCCTATTTATTATTGTCGGGTAAGCTGCCTGACAAAGAGGATTTGGCCGGTTTCAGACAGTTGATCTTCGATCATATGCCGCTCGAACAAAAAACCAAAATGAATATTCTCGATCTTGAAGGTCAGAATATCATGAATATCCTGGCCCGAAGTGTATTGGAAATGTATACATTCGATGATAATCCTGATGATACCACCCGCGATAATCTGATGCGGCAGTCGATCGAACTTATTTCCAAATTCCCGACTATCATCGCCTATGCCTTTAATATTTTCAGACACAGCCAGCGCGGAAGATCATTACATATACGTCACCCTCACGAAAATCTCTCACTGGCCGAGAATTTTCTGCATATGCTGAAACGCGATTTTACGGAGCTGGAAGCCCGTACACTCGATTTACTGCTTGTGCTGCAGGCCGAACATGGCGGCGGTAATAATTCAACATTTACCGTGCGTGTTACCAGCTCTACCGGTACAGATACCTATTCATCGATAGCTGCCGGCATCGGTTCACTGAAAGGACCGCTTCACGGCGGAGCCAATATTCAGGTAGTAGATATGTTTAATCATCTGAAAGAGCAGATTAAAGACTGGAATAATACCGACGAGATAGATACCTATTTTGGGCGCATGTTAAATAAAGAGGTTTATAATAAAACTGGGCTTATTTATGGCATCGGTCATGCAGTTTACACCATATCAGATCCGCGCGCTGTTGTACTGAAAGAGCTGGCTCGTGAGTTGGCCAAAGAGAAAGATCGTGAAGCCGAATTTGCATTCCTCGAATTGCTGGAAGAGCGTGCCATTGCCTGTT
>CAMTPG010000151.1 GCA_947074335.1 uncultured Parabacteroides sp. | reverse complement strand
TGTAAGCACGTTCTATACCGAACAACAATCGGAAGCACTGGCCAAAGAGCTGGGAATGAACCCGTTGAAAACGGCCGATATTATGTTGAAGAGCCGCGGTAACTGGGATCAGATCGAACTGTTCCTGCGCGAAACATCGGCCGACAAACGCGAACTGGCCATGCAGCTGCTCAACACCATTTCTGCCAAGGATTTGCGTGACACACAGGCTTCGGTACTTTTGGATCACCTGAATAATACACCGCAGATTACCGACGATTATTTTGTGCAGTATGTGCTGAATCCGCGCATCGCCAATGAATTCTTATCACCTTACAAAGGATTTGCACGCGAACAGATCACCGAAAACGACCGGAAAGCCGTACAGGAAAATCCGGAACTGCTGGTTGATTTCGTGCGCGAAAACATCAAAGTAAACAATGCGCTGAATCCGCAACGTATCCCGATGATGCCTGCCGGTGTTTGGAATGCACGCACGGCCGATAACCGTTCACGCGATATTTTCTTTGTGGCAGCAGCCCGAAGCATGGGAATTCCGGCACGTATCGAACCTGTTGCCGGTAAAGTGCAGTATCGCAATAACGGCGAATGGGTCAATGTGGATTTCGAAGCCGAAGAACCGGTTGTAACCAGACAAGGCAAAGTGAAAGCAGCTTATCAGCCGATCAAAGGACTGGATGATCCGAAATATTTCGGTCACTTCACCATTGCGAAGATTTTACCCGACGGCAAACTGCAGACTCTCAACTTCCAGCGCGGCAATAATGTGGATATGGGCGCCGGCAACACCTGGAGCGCACTGCTGAAAGAGCCGTTAACCATCGACGAAGGCAATTACCTGCTGGTTACCGGCACACGCCTTGCCAATGGAACAGTTTTAGCCGAACTTACCACATTCCCCGTAGAAGCGGATCAGACAAATAACATCAATCTTGAAATGCGCGAAAACAAGGACGAAGTTCAGGTTTTAGGCAATTTCAACTCCGAAAACAAATTCAAACGTGCCGATAACGGCGAAGAAACCAGCATTCTGGCAACAACCGGTCGCGGTTATTATGTAATCGCACTGCTTGGTGCGCGTCAGGAACCAACGAACCACGCCATGCGCGATCTGGCCAATGTAAAGAAAGAGATCGAAGACTGGGGCGGCAGTATTGTTCTTTTATTCCCCGACGAAAAAGGCTATGCCAATTTCGATCCGAAAGAATTCGGCAAACTGCCTGAAACCATTACTTATGGTATCGATATAGATAATGCAATCCAGAAAGAAATGGTGGAAGCCATGAAACTGCCGAATGCAAATAACCTGCCGATTTTCCTGATTGCAGATACTTTTAACCGTGTGGTTTTTGTATCGCAGGGTTATACAATCGGTCTGGGTAATCAGTTGATGAAAACAATTCATAAACTATAAATCCTTTCCGGAGGATGATTCAGAAAAAGGCTTTTCGCTATGGCGTAAGGCCTTTTTTTATTCGGAAATTACTCATTTCGTATTTATTTCAGAGTCGTTTTAAGTGACAAAAAGCTTATAACCGACATGTTTCTTATCTCAATCCGTTTACATATCTGTTTCCTTTTCTGCCTTTTTTGTCATGCCTATAACAAAGCTGTTTAGTGGCTGTTATAATTGTTATAAAACATACATTTTCTGCCTGATAACCAAATCGTACTGTTATTCTTTTTCCTATATTTATCACCCGAAATCAACAACAATAATTATAAAACAACATGAAAAAACTCGCTCTTTTCCTTTTGCTCGGATGTGCCTTTAGTGTCCAGGCGCAACTCAGAAATGATGATGTACACAAACTGCCTGAAATGCGCCGTAATCTGACGCGCACACCGATCCGAATTCCGGATGTAAACGGCTATCAGACTTTAAAATGTGATTTCCATACGCATACCGTCTTTTCCGACGGCAATGTCTGGCCGAATATGCGTGTGCAGGAGGCGTGGCAGGAAGGACTTGATGCCATTGCCATCACCGATCATATTGAATATCTGCCGCACAAGGATCAGATTAAAAGTGATCTGAATGAATCGTATAAAATCGCCAAAAAAGAGGGCGATGATATCGGATTTATTGTGATTAAAGGTTCGGAAATCACCCGCTCCAAACCGCTGGGTCATTTAAATGCACTCTTCATTCAGGATTCCGAAAAACTGAATGTGGATGATCCGCTACAGGCCATCGACGAAGCGGTGAATCAGGGCGCGTTTATTATGTGGAATCATCCCGGCTGGCCGGATAATAAATCGACGATGTATCCGGTGCATGAGGAGCTGATTAATGCCGGAAAAATCAACGGATATGAGGTGTTTAATCACATGGAATCGTATCCGCTCACCTTCGACTGGTACAGCGATAAAAATCTGGCTCCGATGGCAAATACCGATATTCACGGACTAACGGCAAATGATTATTTTCTGAATGACGGATTGCGCCCCATGACACTGGTGTTTGCCGATAATAAATCAGAGAAAGGAATACGCGATGCGCTCTTTGCCGGTCGCAGCCTGGCTTTATTTAATAATACACTGGTAGGAAATCCCGATCTGCTGACCGCTCTGGTAAAGGCCTCGTTGCAGGTTGTTCCGGTTACGGATAAAAAAAGCGAAGTAACAAATCTCTCGGATATTCCCTTTACTCTGACGGCAAATGGCGAAATGTATATTTTTCCGGCCGGAAAAACAGTTCGTATATCTACTCCCGAACCCGACACCCAATTTGTAGTTGAGAATTGCCTGACAGGAAAAGACAAACCATTACAAATCATGGCAACCGCCTTCAATTACTAATTCATTTATTCTATTTAGCATCTGACTTAATCCATGAAAAGGCATGAATTCGGGGAATGAATTATCCGGCGTGCGGAATTCATTCCATTGATTTGAGATTTAACGAGAAAGGCTGCTCACCCGCGCGGGATGAACAGCCTTTTATTTTTATCCGGATTCAGATCTTCCGGAATTGATTGTGTGTTTAAACAGGCAGGAAGCCATTAATCTTCCGGGCTCTCTTTTACAATTGTCAGCTCATCGATCAGGCGCGGGCATTTTCCCCATTTATCCATCATATACAATACGTAACGGATATCTACGCTGATTGTGCGCTGCAATTCGGGTTCGAAAGCGATGTCACCGCTCATGGCTTCCCAGTTTCCGTCGAAAGCAAGGCCGATCAGACGGCCGTATTTATCAAATACCGGACTTCCGGAGTTTCCGCCTGTAATGTCATTATTCGACAGGAAACAAAGCTGCAGATCGCCATCTTCGTTGGCATACTGACCGAAGTCGCCACTGCGAAGCAACTCCAGAATTTCGGGTTGTACCCAGAATTCATCACTTTCGGGATTTTCTTTTTCCAAAATACCCTTATGAGTTGAGTAATAATCGTAATACGCAGCATCATACGGACGATAACCACCAACCGAACCATAGCTTAAACGCATGGTGAAGTTTGCATCCGAAGGTAAAGCCTTTTCGGGATTCATCTCTTTCAGACCGGCAAAGTATAAGCGCTCGCCTTTTTCGATATCATAATAAGAATCCGACATCAGTTGCTGCAGTTCGTAAGCCGACATCATCACCGAAATACTCAGTTCGGCGGCCATATCTTTCTGCAGTTTTTCATGTTCACGCGGATTTTTCAACATCGCTGCTACTTTATCGTAGGATAAGAAGTTTGATTTCTTGTATAAATCGGCTGCATATTTAGCATAATCGCCTTTGTATTTCTTATCGATGCTTTTGTAAATATCGGGCAGGTATTGCGACGGGATACGTGCTTTGGCGATATCCATCATGGCTGCCAGTACTTTCTGATCCAGATCGGGATCGTAATCTTTGAAGAACGGTTTGAGGCGTTCGTTCAGGAATTCGTCGATCTCTTCGGGAGTCGATTTTTTCAGATCCAGACTTTGAATCATGCGTGCCAGACGAACAATCTCTGCACCATTCAGCAAAGTTTCGCTCAGGTAAGTAAGCATATTCTGATATTGGCTTGAGTTGGTATAACCCTGCTGCAACAGCGCCAGTACGTCGCCATATTTCTGTTGACGGTTGGCATCTTTTGCTACCCATGCTGCGAAATCAGCCTCTTCCTGCTGTTTGCGGTCTACCACTTTCAGGTTAGCAAGCCCTTTATTCATGCCGATTGAGTTCTTCCAGTAATTTGAACTTCCGGCATATTTAGAAGAATATTTGATGCGAACGGCATCGCTGTTCTGCATTGCTTCTTTCCAGATATCCTGTTTGATACCACGCACTTCGATACGCGGTTTGTTGATATCGTTGATACGGCGTTCAACGCCCCATGAGCAAAGATAGCGGTCTGTGCTGCCGGGGAAACCGATGGTCATGGCGTAATCGCCCGGTTTGTAACCTTCCAAAGACACTTCGGCAACCGATTTGGGTGCATAGGGTTTATTGCTTGCGCTGTATTCGGCAGGCTGGTTGTTTTCGTCGGCATACACACGGAATACCGAGAAATCGCCGGTCTGACGCGGCCACATCCAGTTGTCGGTGTCACCGCCAAATTTACCTACCGAGCTCGGCGGCGTAAAGGCCAGACGTACATCACGGAATACATCGTAAACAACCAGATAATATTTGTTATTATTATAGAACGGAATCACATCGGCAACCAGAAATTCATTCTTTCCGATTGAATCGGCTAAAACACGACCGATCGAATCGGCTGCTGCCAGACGAAGATATTCTTCATCGATGTTGTTAATTTCGTTGTTGATGCGATCGCTTACATCCTGCATTTCGCGCAGATAGCGAACACTCAGTCCCGGAACCGGCAACTCTTCGTCGAAGCTTTGCGATACAAAACCGTCTTTCAGATAATCATGCTCCACACTGCTCAACTGCTGAATGGCGCCATAACCACAGTGATGATTGGTGAAAACCAATCCTTCGGGCGAAACCGTAATGCCGGTACAACCGCCGCCAAAGATAACCACAGCATCAGTCAGTGCCGGATTATTCTCATTATATAACTCATCAAAAGGAAGAACAAAACCAAGTTCTTTCATGCGTTCCAGGTTTTGTTTATTTAATTCCTTGATCACCCACATGCCTTCGTCGGCATGGATTTGCCCGGCTGTTACCAACAATAGCAACGAGGCCAGAAGATGTTTCATTCGATTCATTCTCTTTTTACTTTCTATTCTATAATTAACTTGATATTATTCGATTCGAGCCGTGCAGAAAGCCATTCTTTGATCTTGTCCTGCTCGGCCGGTTTAATTTTATCTTTGCTTTTCAGGTAAACGAGCAATACGGCAGCGGGCTTATCGCTCTTTACATTCATAAGGAAAGTATTCGTGCAGGATACTTCCGAAACAGAAGGGAACAAAACGCGCAGTTCGGGAACGATTTGTTGTGCCAGCTGACTTTCGGTTTCAAACTGCCGGAGGTTTCGTTGCAACGAATCAATTTTCAGGGCCTGATCGCGCAGCATCTCTTCACTGTTTTTATACAGATCCTGCATCACCAGTCCTTTCAGTTTATCGATATCAGGCATCTCCTCTCCGATTCCCTGTTGTACAATCAGCGAAACATTGTTGAGTCCGAATTTATTCATTTTACTTTTCGCATTTTCAATCATGGCTTCCGGAACTCGATCGCCGATTAGCAGGACTTTGATCTCTTTCTTGCCCTTTTTATCGGTAATCTGTTTATTCAGTACCTGCGTATTGGGAAATGCGAGTTCTTCGGTAACAAACTGACGCGCCCGTGTATTGAAATAGGTCTCTGAAACCAACCGGAAACTCAGATAAATACTCGGACCGATCGTGAGCAATACCAGCAATCCGATATATCGGGTTACCCGTTTCTCACGCTGCTTGTCTACAAACACCTTTTTGGGATATTTAAGTAAGCGCACTACCAGGAAAGTAGCCAGACTGATAAAGACAGAATTAATAAAATAAAGATAAAATGCACCAAAGAAATAATAGAAATTACCCGATGCCAGTCCGAAGCCGGCAGTACAAAGCGGTGGCATCAAAGCCGTTGCGATAGCCACACCCGGAATTACATTCCCTTTATTTCCTTTCGTAGAACTGGCCACAATACCGGCCAGACCACCAAACGATGCAATTAATACATCATATACAGTAGGTTGTGTACGCGCCAGCAATTCACTTTGTGCCTCACTGATTGGTGATATCAGAAAATATAATGTAGATGTCAGTACACTGACTATAGTTGCCAGCGCAAAATTTCGGAATGAGCGACGAATCAGATCCGCATCATTGGTTCCCAGACCAAGACCAAATCCCATAATCGGTCCCATTAACGGAGAGATTAACATCGCACCGATAATAACAGCCGTAGAATTCACATTCAATCCCAGCGAAGCAATGAAAATAGCAAAGATCAGAACCCAGAGATTGGTTCCCTTAAATTCAATTCCTTTTTCGATGGAATCGATTGTCGCTATTTCATTTTCTTTCTCCTGCCGGATATCAAAACTACGGATAAAGAAACTGCGGATTTGCTGATAAATCTTTCCTTTTTTCATTCACACTTCCTATTTAGACAAATTCGGCTGTTTTACACCGAATTTACAATCACACAAAGATATAAACTATCTTTAAATAAAAAATATGAAGTAAAAACAAAAAAGA
>CAMTPG010000150.1 GCA_947074335.1 uncultured Parabacteroides sp. | reverse complement strand
TTCTATGCATCTCCCGAAATCGGTATGGCATTTTATCTGACTCCGCAAAAACAGTTAGCCGGTACACTTGCATTCTATTACAGTTATGGTTCAAACGAAGCCAAACTTCTGGACTACAAAGTTAAAGGTATGAATAACTGGGGTCTTCGTGTAGGTATTCAGTTCTAAACAAAGTAAAAGAATTATCTATTACAGATATGTAGTTTAAGTAGAAACGGGAGAATAGATCAGACTATTCTCCCGTTTTCTTATTTAACAAACTGATAAACGGATTTATAAAACCTGCAGTTTTATGCCGAAAGCCAGACTCAGATAATCTTTTGGTTTTAGATAATGATCGCCTATTTTATGAAGGAGATACAAATCGCAGGTACTCAGTTCATAAAAGAAAGAAATAGAACGATGCCAGCTTTTTTTCTCATTTAAATGGAGTGTGATGCGTTCGCCGATAAAAATATGCGATCTTATACGGGTAGAGAACCAGTAATATCCATCCGGATATTTATCAGGTTGTTTTCCCCAGAAATCACCATCCAGTAATGTGTTTACAAAAACGCCGCACGAAAGTGGTTCGAAAGATACTTTCTCACCGAATTTTATTTTCCAGGGATAATAATTCTGCTTTAATGTCAAGGTTGCCATGGCATGTTTATCGCTGGCTTTCGGAACAATACCCATTAAAAGATCTGTTTCCCAATGATCCCGGTAATAATTCCAACCCACGCCGGCCGAAACAACTCCGATAGAGCCGGCAAACTGTCCTTTATAATATCTGGGAATCAGTTTTTGCCAGTGCGATGAATATTTCTCGGCGCGCTTATCATAGCGGGTAGATGCCGAAGGATCATTTTCGGCAAATAAGAGAACAGGGAAACAGAACAATACGATTAAATTAGAAATAAACCACTTCATACGAATAATCATCAGGTGTAACAGTAAAGAGCATATAATTACGTTTGGCAATGTTGCTACAGCCATAGTAGATCAGGCCGTCATCAAATAAATCGGCTGCCTGCAACTGATGATCATGTGCATTGAGACAGAAAAGCAGATTAGGAAATTGTTTGATGTAATATTGAAAGAACTCTTTCACATTATTGTTGAATTGTTCACACCCCGGACGGGCATGCATGGCTACAATTGTCCGGGTAAAATCATGACTGCCGGCCTCTTTGATTTCATTACGTATAAAATCAAAATCTGGAACAGGTTCAGAATAATCATATTCGATTGCATTGGTGTTGAGGCATACAAATTTAATGTTGCCACATCTGAAACTGAAGTCAAATTCACCAAACAGCGTATGAAATACCTGATCGCCATTGCCAATCACATCATGATTTCCCAACAATCCCACATATGGAATTTTCAGTTTCGAAAGGATTGAAACTTTCCATTCAAACTCTTTTGTTAAACCATATTCGGTAAAATCGCCGCCATGCATAACGAAATCAATCGGGAGGATTTGATTATTGATATGATTTACAAAATCGACCGTTTCGTCATAATCTTTATGCGTATCGCCCGTCCAGACGAAACGGATTGTATCTTTTTCCTGTGTTGCAGCTTCAATTAATGCCATGTGCCGGTTGTTTAAATCGCGTTCATCAATTGTGAGGCGTCCGTCGTAAGGATGATATTCAATTAAACTACAGGAAGTAAAAAGAATTAAAAATAAAATAGAGCTAATTTGTTTAAACATAAACGTCCTGACTTTTTGGCAAAGTTAGGACGTTTACAGCTTATAGATAAGTCAGATTTAACAATCTACTGGTTCAAAAAACTAATTCTAAACCCCTTATCGGATGTAATTATAATAGCGTTTAAAAAATCGATGAAAAGCCGGCCATTTCATCAAACCCTTTTCAAATAAGAAAAAGCCCAGCAAAGCGCAGCAAATTCCCAGCATTACATCAATCAGATAATGATGCGATGAATATACTGCTGTAAACCAGATGCCGAACATAATGAATACAAACAGGGCAATCAGGAACTTATTGCTTTTGGCCAGAATGGCATAGCAAACCGTAACTACCATATAAGCCGAATGCAGAGAAGGCACAGCGGCAAATACATTGGCATTTCTGCCATACATCGAATTGAAGATATTTACACCCAACAATTCATCGAAACGGCCCAAACCGGCCACATTTCCGGGTGTGTTCAAAATGGGTTCGAACCCGTAATTGATGGCATACCATGGCGGAGCGGCCGGATGGATATAATAGCCTGCAAAACCAATCAGGTTTACAAACAAAAATACCATGGCATAACGCAGATAAATCTCACGATCGCCTTTAAAATATAACCAAAGTCCGTAGGCTATCGGAACCGGCACCCAGCACAAATAAAAAATGCCGGCACATAAATCCATCCATTTCCAGTTGTTTGCATCAAAAAACTCACAGGGGATGATTCGGGTTCCGTTATAATCAATGCCAAACCAGCTTTTTTCGAGTTCGTAAAGTCCGCCCACATCGATCGGATTAAACTCGTAGTTGGGAAAAATGCGCATCCAGTCGTACGAAATACCAAAAATCACAAAAGGCAAAATCGCAATAGCCAGTTTGCGGGTCGAGGTATTGGCCACAAACAGCAATACAAACAGGCCAACCATCAAAACATGTTCGCCGCGGATGCCGATGCAGAGCGTTGTTACCAGTAAAAAGATAAAGATCGAAATCGCTGCAATCAGCGCCTCATTCTTTTTGGGAAAATGAATTAATCCGGTCATTCTTGTTCTTTGTTAAGCAGAGCTTTCCTGCAATGATTCAGGCGGGCAAAAGCTGTGATGTTTGAAAAGAGTGCTACAATAAATAAAGGAATTACAAAAATCATAATGGGTTCGAACACTTCGTTGTAGGTGAGCAACGGACCGAAAATACCGCAAAACAATGCACCGGCGCCGGTCAGTACCACGCGCTCCGGTCGCTGCATAAATCCCATTTTGCATTCAATACCCAGACCTTCGGCACGTGCACGCACATAACTCACCATCAATGAGCCGATCAACGCAACGAAAGCAATGATCGAACTGATTACATACCCTTGCATAATCAGGTAAAAGGTGATACCGAAAAAAACAATCAGCTCACTGTAACGGTCGAGTACCGAATCGTAAAGCGCCCCGAAAGTAGAACTCATCTTGCCGATGCGCGCCACCTGTCCGTCGAGCATATCAAACAAACCGGCAAACAGAATAATACCACCCGCCCAGCCGATATAATATAAATCGTTTCGTGTACCCCGCATGCCGCCATACAGAAAAACAAAAGCGGCTGCAATGTTTAATATCAGTCCGATGGTAGTTACCACATTCGGTGTAATGCCTATCTTAATCATTCCATGTACACAAGGATTAATTACCTTATAAATGGCTTGTTGCAGCCAGTCTCTACATGTATTAAATGCACTCATATCTATTTTTTTATTTTAATTCGATTTACAAGTCCTTTGATATTCCGGTTCCGGTATACAAATACACGCTGCATATTGTAATTCCAGAAAAAGCCCACAATAATAGACACTACCACTTTCGAGAATACAAATACATCGTCAATATAATGTTTCAGCAGGTTTTGTACCCACGGACTTTTACTAATAGTCTCCGTCATGGCATAAGTGCCCCACGTATTTAATAAGATACTGCCTATCCAGACCAGTACATATTTAAAAAATACATGTGTCTTTTTACAATCTGTCGATTTGAATGTCCATTTGTAATTGACAATGCAATTTACAATACCCCCGCAAATCGATCCGATAAGTGTAGCCCAAACATAATACAAGCCAAATACTTTGGCCAGAATAATGGTAATGGTAAAATCGGTAAAACTTGCCGCCTGTGAGGAAAATTGTGCCCGGATGAACATGAAAATTCCCCCTTTTTCGTTGACTGCCTTATACGCTTTTTTTAACCAATCACCCATTTTATCAATGCCAAAAGTATCAAACTATAGATGCCGGCCAGAATATCATCCATCATCACGCCCGTACCGCCTTTAAAATCTTCCATTTTGCGGATGCCCAGCGGTTTAAAAATATCAAACAAACGAAACAGTACAAATGCCAGCAGCATAAGCCAGAAGGGATCGTTTGCCGAAACAATTAATAAAGGTATCCATACACCGACCATTTCGTCGACAACCACACGCGACGGATCTTCGCCCCAGATCGTTTCCACTTTGTTTGTGGTATAAATACCCAATATGGTAAATACCACAATCAGCGCAGCTGTTGTGACACACAACGCCGGCGTTGTCAGGAAACAGGATAAAATCCACCAGATTACCGTTGCCAAAATGGCGCCGGCCGTACCCGGTGCAACAGGAGAGAAGCCCGAACCAAATCCTGTAGCTATCAGAATGTCGAACACAGAGACCTTTTTCATTCGTTTTATTTAATAAATAAAATGTGTGCAAAAATATAAAAATAATAAAACTTTCCCTGCTTTTCGGCAAAGAAAGTTTTATATGCTTTACAACAATGTTGTTGAATAATTGCGTTTAATCCAAGTAGTTAGGCTCTTTTTCGCCAATCATTTCGCGGATAGTCTGTTTTACCATTCTCCACTGCTGGAACAAATCGTGTACCGGTTCTTCGTTGAATTCGTGCATCGGGCTTTTCAGGAAGAACGACAACCAGTATTGTGTGCCGTACATGCCTGCACGCTGTGCCAGGTCGCAGAACAAAACCAGGTCTAACGCGATAGGAGCAGCCAGAATCGAGTCGCGACACAGGAAGTTTACTTTGATTTCCATCGGATAGCCCATCCAGCCGAAAATATCAATGTTATCCCAAGCCTCTTTGTTATCTTTGCGCGGCGGATAATAGTTGATGCGCACTTTATGGTATACATCGCCGTACAGATCCGGATTTTTTTCGGGTTCGAAGATGTTTTCGATTACCGACAGCTTGCTAACCTCTTTGGTTTTGAAGTTATCGGGATCATCCAATACCGCACCGTCGCGGTTTCCTAAAATATTGGTAGAGAACCAGCCGTTCACACCCAGCATGCGGGTTTTGAACATCGGAGCTAACACGGTTTTCATCAGAGTCTGACCGCTTTTGAAGTCTTTACCGGCGATAGGCACCTGCATTTTTTTCGAGAACTCCCACATCGCCGGAGTATCCAGACACAGGTTAGGAGCACCCATTACAAACGGACAACCTTCGGCAATCGAAGCGTATGCATAACACATACTCGGCGAGATTACGTCGGTTTTATTTTCGGCGATAGCTTTTTCCAAAGCAGCCAGCGACATATGTTCGTCGGATAACGGGATGTAAATTTCGGTACTTGCCGACCATAATACAGTAACGCGGTCACAATTATTGGCAGCTTTGAAATTGCGGATATCCTGACGGATCTGCTCAATCATTTCGGCACGGTTGGCCGAATCTTTCACATAAGTACCATTCAGGCGTTTTGCCCAGGTATGATCAAATGCAGCCGGCATCGGAACGATAGCTTCCAGCTCATCTTTTACCGCATTCAGATCTTTTTCTTTCAATACTTCTGCACAAAGTGCTGCATTGTAAGCGTTTTCGGGGAAAATATCCCATCCGCCGAAAACAATATCATTTAAATTAGCTATAGGTACAATGTCTTTGATCAGCTTTTCTTCTCCGCTTTTCACACGCATCTTTGCCATTTCGGCAATTGAACCGATTGGTTTAGCCAATCCTTTACGTGCGGCAAGTGTACCTGTAATCATAGTAGTAGCTACAGCACCACCAATGCCCACAACAAGAACGCCAAGTTTACCGTTGGCTTCTTTAATCTCCATTTTTTCCATGTCAATTTAAGTTCAAAATATTGGGCACAAAAGTAGCTCTTTACTTTTGAATAAAAAAATATTAAAATTATTCTTAATTGGTCAAAATCGAAAGAAAACAGGGTGATTTTCTCACATTTATGAAAACAGACGTAATGATTTGAAAAATATTGTTTATTAATTAGTACGTTTG
Organism: uncultured Parabacteroides sp.; assembly: GCA_947074335.1. GTDB lineage: Bacteria > Bacteroidota > Bacteroidia > Bacteroidales > Tannerellaceae > Parabacteroides. The sequence goes on along the minus strand of CAMTPG010000150.1, from coordinate 697 downwards.
TATCAAATTAATGAAAGATGAAAATGACTCGTTTTTTAAGCGCCCGTTTAATTGTTTGTTTTGTTTTTTTTATGGCCGGTTTCCTGTCGGCTTCAGCTCAACAATCCATGGCGCGGCGTTTATTTATGCAGGATACACGGATTGATCCCGCACTGAAAGGACAGCTCTTTTTTGAAGTAGAAAACCTGGACTTTTTCAAAAATAATGAATACGAAGGAAAATTTCAGAAAGGGTATTCGCTTCCCGGATTCAGACTGCGCGCCAATGCGGTTTATTATCCGCTGGAGATGATTAAGGTGGAGCTGGGTTTTTACGGCTTGCGCTACTGGGGCGCAAATACCTATCCGTTTCCGAGTCTGGCTTATCAGGGCATTCCCGAATGGGAGGCCAAACATTATCAGAAAGGGTTTCACGCACTGCCCTGGCTTCGCGCGCAGGTACGTTTATCCGATCAGTTTCAGCTGGTGATGGGCAATATTTACGGCGCTGCCAATCATAAACTGATGGCACCGCTTTATAATCCCGAACTTAATCTCACGGCCGATCCCGAAGTGGGCGTACAGCTGCTTTTTGAGTCGGCCCCCTTCGATCTGGATTTATGGCTGAACTGGGAAAGTTTTATTTTTTACGGCGATACGCATCAGGAGGTGTTTACCATCGGTCTGTCTACCAATCTGAAATTAAATAACCCCGAATC